>NZ_LZJA01000037.1:0-18434 GCF_001666785.1 Mycobacterium sp. E3305
GTCGACTTCGGTCTCGGGCACGGCGACCCGTCGCGGGTGTATATGGCGCCCGAGCGGTTCACCACCGGCCGGGTCGGGCCGCAGACCGACGTGTACTCCCTGGCGTGCCTGCTCTACGAGTGCCTGACCGGTCAGCCTCCGTTCGAGGCGTCCGACCCGGCCGAGCGGAGGAGCGCCCACCTACTCTCGCCGGCGCCGCGACCCAGCATCATGCGTCGCGGCGTGGGCCGGGCCTTCGACGACGTCATCGCCGTGGGCATGGCCAAACGGCGTGAGGCGCGTTTTGCGTCCGCGGGTGAACTCGCCCGGGCCGCCAGCGAGGCCGTGAACGCGGCGTACGAGCCGGTCGCGGTCGGTGCCGGCGCGGGCCCCCTTGGCACCCGCCCGTTCGAGGCGGTCTATCCGAACCCGGACGACACCGGCTTTAGCCCGTATCCGGTTGTTGATCCGCCGTCGCGGCCGGACGGTTGGCGGCCCGTTGGCGGCCGCGGAGCGTTCGTGATCACGGCGGCGGCGGTCGTGCTGGTGGTGGCAGGGCTCGTGGTGGCTCTGGCGTCGGCGTTGACGCGAGGCGGCTCGACGCCCGCTCGGACGGCTCAGGCGCCATCGCCCGCCCCGTCCAGCGCGCCGCCGCCGAAGACGCCGACGCTGTCCGCTCCTGTGCGCGGCGCCGACGGGTTGGGGTTCGTCGGCGAGACGGCCCGCTGCGATCCGGGCAACCCGCCGGCCGCCGTCGTGCGGACCGCCAAGTCGCTGGCCGTGGTGTGTGAAAACCTCAGCGGCAGTTACTACTACCGCGGCGAGCGGATCAGGGACGGTGCGCACATCGAGCTGTCCAACGCCGAGCGCGCCGGGGACGGGTTCGATGTCACTAACCCGGTCGACGGCGTCGTCTACGAGGTGCGGCCGAACCGGTTGCGGATCATCAGTGGCAGCCACGTCGATTCGTCGGAGCCCGTGCTGCAATACGCCACGGCGTCGTGATCATCACGGCCGCCGGACTTTCCCAGCGGGAGAACGCCTTCGACCGGTTGCCGACGGCTTCCGGCGTTAGGGCCGGAAAGCGGCTTCGTCTCCGCCGCGGCGGGCGAACGTCGCGATGATCGCCTCGCGCGGCGGGCGCCAGGTCACCCCCAGCTCGGCCAGTGTGCGGGAGTCATCGGTCGGTGTCGCCGCGGTGAGCAGTTGTGCGGCTTCGAAACTGAATCCGGCCCCGAGCGGAAGGCGGTCCCCGACGGCGTCCGCGATCCTGCCCAGGGCCCGAAACACTGTTCCGTTCAACGGAATTCGCCTGATGTGACGGCCGGAGCCCGCCTCGAGCGCATCGATCATCTCATCGAAGCTCAGCATCACGCCGCCGCACACGTACCGTTTCGGGCCGTGGCCTGGGCGCATCGACGCGACATGCACATCGGCGACGTCGCACACGTCGACCATCATCATTCCAGCGTGCCGCAGTCGCGGCGCCACACCAGCGCGGATGATCGGCGCCCAACCCTGTTCGGTGATGCCGGGAGCGGTCGCCAAGGCCGGACCGACCACGCTGGACGGATAAGTAATGACAACCGGCGCCCCTTCGTCTTGCAGCCGCCGGGCAGCACGATCGGCGTAACCCTTCGTCTTGGCGTAGGCCGACCGACCCGCAGCCGTGGGGGTGTCCGGCCCGATCACCGAGACCGCGGGCGAGAAGAGGGAGGCGTAGCTGTTGATCGTGACAATCGGGTCCAGCCCTTGGTCGTGTGCCTGACGCAGGATCGACTCGGTCGCGAACGCGTTGATCTCCCACATCAGGTTCTCACGCCGGCTGTCGGTCCCGACCACGCTGGCGGCGTGCAGGACGGCGTCACAGCCGTCCAGCAGCGTCGACACGGTATCGGGCTCGCGAACGTCGCCGGTTAACACGGTTATCGAGCCGAATTCGGAAAACCTGCGCAGCAGTTCGGGATTCTCCCAGCCGTGCTCGGCCAGAAGCCGCACCTCATGGCCGGCGCTCAGTAGGCCACGGACGATGTGCGCACCGAGATACCCGGTGCCACCAGTCACTGCGATTCGCACGAGTTCGTGACTCTACCGGGTGGTGGCCAGGTGGTATGAGAGGGACGGCGTCGTAACGATTTAGGCCGGCCGGCTGCCGACCTCCAGGCCGGCCAGCTCGCAGGTGCCGTCGAACACCACCTCGCCGTATTCGCGCACACGGCAACGCAATCGACCCGCGAGGTGCTCGAAGTCGGTGTCGATGTTGCGCCGCTGCGCGGGCAGCGGCACCGGCAAGACGTGGGGATCCGCGCGGGTGCCGTCCCCGTCCAGCTCGATGTGGTAGCGACGGGTGCGCGCGGACACGGTCCAGCGCCCGTCGCCGACCTCCGATCGCACCGGAGCCGGCGGGGTGACCCGGATGACGCGGTCGCCGAGGCGCACGACGACTCCGGTGACATCCCTGCGGATCGGGCCGAGCTGAAGCAGGCCCCCCGAGAACGCGACCGAGACGTCGGCGTCGCCGAAATCGTGGGCCTGACCCCACCACCAGCGCTCGGGGAAGCCCGCACCCCAGTTGCGTTCGGTGTAGAGCCGGGCGTCGTTGAAAGACCACGTGCGGTCGCGGAATTCGACTGTGCCGGTGGCCTTTCCGCCGAGCCGGTAGGGATGCCAGTACTGGTTCAGAAACGGGACCGACGAGAAGACGCCGCCGCCGCCGAAGGCCTTGGGCCAGTTGAACGGATCGGTGAAATGCAAATCGAGGTGGATTCCGTCGAGGTCGATCTGGAGTCGATCGAGGTACGCCGCCAGACGCGCGTCGGGGAAGGTCCCGGCGTGCACCGAGAAGGTCGACGACTCGGCCTCGGCGGCATCCACGACCGCGGAGCGCACCACGTCGCCGGGATGCAGCGCGACCGCGACGGTGGCCCAGTCGCCGTCCGGGTGCCGGTTCACACTGCACAGCGCGACGACGACGCGACCCGAGGCGGCGTCGGTGAGGCGCCAGAACCAGCCCTCCATTTCGGTGCCGTGCGAAGGGACCGGGTCGCCGAAGGGAACGTCGGCGCCGGTGCGCCGATAGGCGTGGACCAATGGCTTGGCCGCGTTGGCCGCTATCCAGCGCAGGTAGGAGGCGGTCATCGCTTGTCGGCCAGTCCCGACTGCACGAGCGCGTCGTCGATGAAACGCTGTACGGGCCGCGAGCGGAAGAATCCGGTGTGACCGCCTGGGTACCACTGGATTTCGGGCTTGCCCCAGTGCTCCCAGAGTCGGGTGACCTGGTCGCGCGGGTGCACCAGGCGGTCGGCGAGGCCGGCGTAGATGAAGCGGCCCTCTTTGGGCACGCGCGGGGTCAGCGCCAGCGGCGAGATCATCCGGCCGAGGGGCTTTGCCGATTCCATCGTGTGGCGCAGACCGGTGTGGCCGCTGAGGCCGGCGTGACGGCCGACCAGGTTCACCAGGTCGACGGCGGGCACGCCGAGGATGGCGCAGGTGAGCCCGTCGTCGAGGCTGGCGACCAGCGACGAAATAAGGCCGCCGAGGGAGATGCCGTTGACCCCGATCGCCGCGTCGGGCTGCTGCGCGCGGATCCAGCTGATCAGCCGCCGGATGTCCCAGACCGCTTGGGCCGCGCCGTGCACGTCGTCGAGCACGTCCTCGCTGGGGAACTTCGGGCCGCCGCTGGCTCGGGGGCCGTGCAGGGGGAGTACCGGTAGCACGACGTTGAGGTCGAGTTGCCGGTAGAGGTGCCAGGCGTGAAACAGCATCGGGTCGAGCGCGGCGCGTCCCATCTCCGCGCCGTGGATGCAGATCAGCCAGGGCCGCGGCCGGCGGTGCCGGAACATCAGCGCGTATTCGCGGTTGTTGCCGGTGTAGCTGCGCCAGCGGTCGCTGCCGGGTTCGCCGTCGTGGGGTTCGTAGCCGCTGTCGAAGGACAGCCGCTCGTAGTGGCGTCCCATGTTGCTCACGCGTTTGACCGTCACGTCGGTCAGGGGTGGGGGCGGGGCGAAGAATCCCTCGGGATTGTCGAGCCAGCCCTTGTCTGTGTAGAAGTCTTGTGCGGCAAGCACTTCGGTGTCGATCCGTTCGAGGGTCTTGGCGTCGGGGGCTCGGCGCAGCAGGCTGAAGCCGCTGAGCAGGATCTCGTCGCGGAATGCCTGGGCCGCGAGCGCGATGGTGGGCCGGGCCACCGGCAGCTCGTCGGGCTGCCGATCCAGGTAGGTGCCCCAGGAGCGGGCGTAGAAGCCGCCGGTGCGGGTGAACGGACCCAGCATGTGTGTCATCGGGTTGGCGGGCATCTAGCCTCGTTTCGCTCCGGGGGTGAAGGTGACCGGCAGCGTGCCGAGCCCGGTCATGCTGGGGTTGCCGAGGTATTGGTGGACGTTGTCGACGTCGACTCGGTAGTCGGGGATGCGGTCGAGGACGGCTTTCACCATGACCTCGGCCATGAGGCGCGCGAGGTGCGAGCCGATGCAGCGGTGCGGGCCGAGGCCGAACGCGACGTGCCGGTTGGGCGCGCGGTCCAGGATGATCTCGTCGGGGTTCGGGAATTCTTTTTCGTCGTGGTTGGCCGAGAGCCAGCTGATGACGACCCTGTCGTTCTTTCTCAGGCGTTTGCCGCTGAGTTCGACGTCGTGAGTGACTGTGCGGCTGAGGGTTTGGTTGACCGAGAAGTAGCGCAGGAATTCGTCGGTGGCGGTGCGGTACAGCTCGGGGTGGTCGATGAGTTGTTGCCTCAGGTCCGGGTGGGTGCCCAGGTGATGGAGCGTGAGCGCGGTTTGGGAGGTGGTGGTGTCGACGCCGCCGCCGATGAGGTTCCACAGGATGTTGAGCAGCTGTTCGTCGGTGAGGCGGTGGCCGTCGAACTCGAACTGGATCAGGAAGCTGGTCAGGTCGTCTTCGGGTTTGGCTCGCCTGCCGGCGGCGTACTCGAGGACCTCTTCCATCAATTTGGGGACTTTGCCGATGGCGTTTGCGTACTCGTCGCTGTCCTGCGGGACGGCCATGACGGAGTGGAAGAGGTTGGCGTAGAGGTGCCAGTTGTCGAGGGGCAGGCCCATCAGCTTCATGGTGAGGATGGCGGGGACCGGGCTGGCGTAGTCGAGGACGAGGTCCATGCGGCCGTCCTCGATTTTCTGGTCGAGGAACTCGTGGGCCTTCTGTTCCATGAACGGCTTGAGTTTCTGGACGGCGCCGGGGGAGAAGAACGGGGCCAGGGCGTGCCGTAGGGCCTGGTGGTAGGGGCCGTCGACCTCGCCGATGCCCAGGGCCGGCTGGCCGTCGGGGCGCGGGACGCCCATCTCGCCCTGGTAGTCGACGCCATCTGTTGAGTTGGGCTCGTACTTGTGGGCGAAGGTGTCGCCGTCTCTGGCCGTTCGGCTCACCGCGTCGTAGCTGCTGAGGTACCAGAAGCCGCCGTAGTTCTTGTTCCAGGCGACGGGGCATTTCTGTCTTAGCTCTTTGTTGATCGTCAGTTCGTTGAGGTTGAACGCGTCGGAGTGGTGGTCGAAGTCGACGATGGCGTCTTCGGCGACGTCGGGACGGGTTGTCATCTGGTTGCTCCTCCACCCGGCGACATCGGCTTTCTACACTATCTTTGCATTATTACGCTGGTCGGTTCCGTCGAGAAAGGCCACGATGAGTAGTCACCGTACGACCTTCAACCATGTCGGATTGTGCGTCTCCGATCGCGAGCGGTCGCGGCGTTTCTACGAAAATGTGCTCGGGTTCCAGTTCTGGTGGGAGCTCGATCCGCCCGACGGCCCGACGTCGAAGCTGGTGCAACTTCCCGAGCCGCTCGGGGTGCACGCGACGTACTTGGTACGCGACGGGTTTGTGCTCGAGTTGATGGATTACTCGAAGCGTCAGGTTCACGCCGGGTCGGAGCGGGTCATGGATCAGGTTGGGCTGACGCATATTTCGTTTTCGGTGTCCGATCTCCCGGGCGCGCTGGCTCGAGTGGCTGAGTTCGGGGGAGCGGTGGTCGAGGCGACGGTGACCGAGGCGATGGCGATGATTCGGGATCCTGATGGGCAGTTGCTGGAATTGCTTGCGGAGGGATGGTTGGCTGCGTTGCCGCCACGGCCTTAAATCGGGCGGCGAGACGCCCGGCTGGATCACCGTTTCGATCAAGGCCAGGTCGACGAACTCATCGCCGCGACGGCCACCGACGCCTTGGTCGAAGAAGCCGCTGACGTCCTCGAAGTCGTCGCCGCGATCGCCAGGAGTAGCGTCGACCCACGCAGCATGGGATAGCGGCACGAACCGAATCTCGAGGAGAAAAGCCGTGAGTCACAACGAGGTGCTCGACGCCGCCGTCGCCGCGGGTTCGCCTATCGAACAAGCGGTCGCGGTGTTCATGCTGCACCCCGAGACCCTCGCCGAAAGCACCGCGGCCGGATACCAGAATCCGATCGCCGGATACGTTGCCGGCCGCGGCGGGGTGCTGGGCGAGGCCACAGCCGTCACGGTCACGTCGGTGTTCGTGGTGTTCGAGCCCAACCTCCTGCGTGGTCTGTGGGAGGAAGGCGTTCCGGTACGTGGTGCGACCGCGGCGGCCGAGCTGTATTGGCAACAGATCGCCGGCTTCGGCCGTAGGCACCTGGCCAGCGCCGAAGGGCTGGACCGCATCGCGGCGCTGGGGGAGAAGATCATCGCGGTGGCACCGGACGCGGGCCTGCCGCTGTATGCCGGCTGGCGCACCATGCCGCTGGCCGGCGACGCGCCCGCGCGGGCGCTGCAGGTCATGCAGATCCTGCGGGAGCTGCGCGGCGGTGTGCATTTCAACGCCCTCACCATTTCGGGTATCACCCCCGTCGAGGCGCACATGCTCAACAAGGGCCGCCAGTACGCCGCGATGTTCGGTTGGCCGGAGCCGTTGGCCGACGGCGCGGACAAGAAGGAGCGTTACGCCGAGGTTGAGCAGGCGACCAACCGGCGGATGGCCGAGATTTTGGCGGACGCCCTCACCTCAGATGAGGCGCAGGAGCTTGCCCGGCTCAGCGCCGGTGCGCTGGCTTCGCTGAAAGCTAGCGCCGCGACTTGAACGGCTAATGAGTGATGCGACCGAAGCGGGACCGCGCATTGAGGCCTTCAGTGTGGGCCGGATGGGTTGTCGCCCAACTGGGTCCGGTTGGCTGACCCGAAGCGCCGGGCGGGGTCAGACGGTCGGCATCGTCACTCCAGGTGGTGCGGAAACTTCCACCGTCGTCCCGGCGGCCGGAGGCTGATTGCGAAAAACCACCAAGGTCCCAGGTGCGTCGGCATTCGACAGGGCAACGTCGGGCGATAGCCCCGAATTATCCTCGGCGAGTTGCAGATTGAGGTACACATACGACCGGCGATCCGTGTGGCACTGGGTGACGAACTCTTCGGCAAGGTGTTGGCCCTCGTCAATCGTGGACCGGATCGCGGCGACATCTCGCGGTCGACCTTCGATGCGCTCCATGATCTCGAGTGCCATGAGTTGCGGTCCGACGACAAGCAGGCCCGCCGCTCGGAAGACTTCTGGCACGTAGGTGAGCATCTGGGCGAGGTCGGCTTCTGACTCGGTGTTGTCGATGACGTAGTTCAGCACGAACCCGCGCTCGGTGAACTCGTGCATGAACACGCCGGCGCTGCCGGCGATGTAGTCGGCGACGCCCGATGACCAGCGGAATTCGCGGAAGAATGACTTGTAGAGATCTTCGACCATGAAGACGGCCGTTGCGACGAGCCAGCTGTCGTCGAGTGCCCGAACGAGGGTGCGCACCCGGTCGCCGAGCGCCTCCAGCGAGCGCGCCCGGTCGGCCGGGATAAGGGCCTCGAGCCGGTCAGCGCCCGCGATGATCGCCCTGCTTTGGTAGTCCCACACGCGAGCGAGTGTGGGGAGGTGCCAGTCGACAGAGGTCGGTTCGCTCGGGCTGTGAACGCCGTTCATGTCGCTCCTTACGTCGTGCTCTTCGAGTGGGGCCGATTGCCGTATGCTGGGTCTTTCGCCTGTCGGCTATGTGGCCCTTAAGAAGCCACCGTAATTCGCGATTTACGTCACCGGGCTCTTTCGCGGAGCTCGGCGTTGATGCTCAGCTTGTGGAGGTCGAAGGCGTCGGAGTGGCGGTCGAAGTCGACTGTGGCGTATTCGGTGACAACGTTACGTTCGTCGGTTCTGTGGTAAATGGCCGCGATTGCAACGCTCCGAGACTCGTTGCGTCCAAAATTCACAACTGCCACATCTGCACTACGCAGAATAGGTTTCGTCGACATCGCCAAGTCGAAGGTGTTTGTCAACCGTTCGTCGGTGATAGTGATGAGCCCGACCACCCACCGATTCGTGCTGTCGTCGAACCAGGTCAGCACCCGCAACCGTCGCCGCATAGCCGACCAGCCTGGGTCCAACGAGAGGCCACAACCAGTACGACCGGCCTTGCAGAGAATTGGCTGGCAAGAGATCGCAGCAAATGAGACGAGAAACCTGTCGTGTTTGCGCATCGGTCAGGAGTACTCCGCCGCTAGCCTGAGTTTGGGCTGCTAAGAGTCCACAAGGGGCATCAATGAACGAAACGGGCGAGACCACTATCGCGGTGACCGATTTGTGCCCCGTGGGCCGCGGAGTGGATCGCCCGGAACACGTTGTGGTTGCCAGCGATGGCCGGGTGTTCGCCTCCGACAAGGCGTCCGCTGTCGCAGAGCTCGTCGACGAGAACGCCATTCGGCGTATTGGGCAGGCGGGCGGCGAGCCGAACGGCATCGCACTGGACTGCGACGGCCACTTTCTGATCGCTAATTGGGGTCTCGGCGTGCTTCAGGATCTCGAGCCGGAGACCGGCGAGATCGCAGAAGTGCTGAGCGACGAACTCGACGGGTGCCGGCTGCGATGGCTGAACTTCGTTCTAGTGGATTCCGTTGGGGCGCTGTGGTGCTCGGTGAGCACGATGTCGGACGACCTCATGGATACGATCGCGCGGGGCACCGCGGACGGGTTCATCTTCCGGGTCGCACCGGATCGCCGATCGGTGCGAGTGGTCGCTGACGGGGTGAGCTTCCCGAACTGCATGGCGCTGGATCGCGACGAAAATTATCTGTATGTGGTCCGCACGGTGGCCGCCGATGTCGTGCGGTTTCCGATAGAGGGCGAAACGCTGGGGTCCGAAGAACGATTCGGCCCGCCGCTGGGAGGGCGGCGCCCAGACGAGTTCGGCCCCGACGCTGGCCGCCTAATGGCCGATCCGGAGGTGGGCCGCCGGTGGGGGATGGCCGACGGATGTGCGTTCGACGCCGAGGGAAACCTCTGGGTCACACTCGTTTTGGCCAATAAGATCGTCGCGATCAGCCCGGACGGCCGCGCGACAACCGTGATCGAAGACCCGGAGGGCGCGCTGCTACAAAGCCCGACCAGCATCGCCTGGGGCGGCGAAGACATGCGCGATATCTACATCGGCTCGATCACAACGCCATACGTCCTCAAAGGCAGGAGCTCGGTGCCGGGCCTGCCGCTAATCCACCCGCGCTAGCCGCCCGACGGCCCAGGCCGCATGAAGTCCGGCAGCGCCTCCTCCGGGTCGGCCGGGATCATCGACTCGCCCAGCCCCCACAGCTGGCGGATGGTGGCACCGCCGTCGACGACGAGCGTCTGACCGGTGATGCGGGCGGCCAGCTCGGAGGACAGGAACAACGCGGCGTTGGCGATGTCATGCGCGCGTGGCGCCGCCAGCGGATTGATCCCGTTGACGTTGTACTCACCGGGCGGCTGATCCTCGTTGCCGCTGCCCACATTGCCCGGCGCGACCGCGTTGGCGCGAATGCCGTAGCGGCCCAGCTCATCCGCGAAGGTCTTGACCAGCGAAATGACGCCCGCTTTGGCGGCTCCGTAGGCGGCGTGATAGGTCGCCGAGGCGATGCCGTCGACCGACGCGACCGCGACCAACGATCCTCCGCTGCCCTGGGCGATCATGTACCGCGACACCGCCTGGAAGAGGTAGAACACCTGATTCAGGTTGTAATGGATTGCCGCGTCCCACAATTGGGGGGTGAAGTCCTCGACCTTCGACCAGGTGGCGCCACCGATGATGTCGACGCAGACGTCGATACCGCCCAGCGCCGCCTCGACGTCATCGATCGCCCGGCCGACCTGCTCGGGGTCGGTCATGTCGGCGACGATCGGGACGGCGTGACCGCCCCGGCCGACGATTTCGCCGGCAACTTGTTCCGCGCGCTGCTCGTCGATGTCGATGCAGGCCACCGAGGCGCCCGCTTCGGCAAGAACCAGCGACGTGAACCAGCCGTGGCCCGCACGCTCGGGGATGTAGCCCGCGCCCGACACCACCGCACGCTTGCCCGTGAGCCCCAAATCGATCACGCCGACCTCCTTCGCGGGCCAAGCGCCGGCGAGCGCCGGCGGCCGTACTGGTGGAGTATCGAGGCGGCCTGGACCGCAGTCAACGACGGCTGCTCAGCACGCCGGCTGGTGTTCCTCGAGATCAGAGCTGCCGGCTTCAGAGCCGTCATCACCACGCCCGCGGAACGGCCCCACGACGTGCCCGCCCAAGTAGACGACCCCGCGGCCGACGGCCACGAACGCCCGGCCCGTGACGCTCCCGACGGCTCCCAACGTGGCGACGGCGGCGTCCAAGACACTCGGGATGTGGAAGTCCTCCCAGGTCTCCACCTGGTGCTGGCGCGCCTTCGCGAAGCGGTCGAGCTCGTCGCGCAGGGCGACGCCCTGCTTGGCCAGCTCGCGCACCGCCCAGAACCGGAAGCCGTCAACCGCCTTGGACTGCCCGAAGCGGTCGAGCACTTCTTTCGCGCTCCGGTAGATGTCGAGGTCTTCGCGCAAGTGATGGTCGACGAGCTCGCGAGCCTCGTCGATCGCCCGCAGCAGCTGATCGGGCTCCTTGGTCTCGATCCGCGCGAGGTTCAGCCGCTGCCACTTGTGCAGCGCCTCCTCGGCGATCACCAGCAGGCTCAGGGTGTCGCCAAGCCGGTTGTCGCCGATGGCATTTCGCAGCTTCGCGGCGCGCTGCTGCACGGGCAGGCCGTGATCGAAGGACGCCAGGACGCGGCTCACGTGATTGCGCAGCTGCGAGACGGCGACATTGAGCGCCGGCCCCAGCGCGGCGACCGAATCCCAGTACGCATCGGGCAGCGACCCGTACTTCTCCAGCGACTCGACCATCCGCGAGACGGTCAGGCTGTTGCCCAGGACGTCGCCGGCGCGCTGCGCCCTGGCGACCTCGAGCACCGCCTCGACCTTGTCCTCCACCCGCCGGACGGCGTCCTCGACCTCGGCGACCGCGGACTTCAACGCCATCTGCACCGCAAGCATCTGCGCCGAAAGCATCACCTCGGGACCGAGCAGCTCGGGTCGCCACTGCAAATAGGCAAAGACGTCATCGGCGCCCGTCGTCAACCGGAAAAAGCCGTCGGCGACCGGGACCAGGTTGCCTTCCTTCAGCGCCTCCACGGTGTCGCGGTGCAGCTGGACGTACTTGCCGGAGTCGGCCAGCAGCGAGGCCAGCCCGGCGATCGCCGCGTTCGCCAACGAGGCGCTGTCGATGCCGGCAATGCGCAACCCCTGCCCGGCGGTCGCGCGCAGCTTGCTCAGATAGGACTCGACGGCGGCGGGGTCACCGCCGAGCAGCAGGGACTCGTCCTGCAACGACACCACGACCTCGTCGGCATCGATCGCCGCCGACCGCTCGGACACCTCGGTCACGGCACCCCCTGATCCTTCGGCCGAGCAAAGCGGCCAAGAGTTAACAGGAATTTCTCGGCTAGCAAACCCGGACATTACACGCATGCCATACCCAGACCCACGGGTTCGCCGCGTGTTCGGGAGGAATTCACCGAGGACGGGGAGGGGACGGCCGGCGCGATCGGGCACCCCGGGCCGTGTCCACCCGTAACCTTGCAGCTTGTGACCGCGCGCAAGCCCCCGCGCCTGACCGTCGAGGACTGGCTGCAGGCCGGCTACACGCTGCTCGCCGAGCAGGGGGTGCGTGCCCTGAAGATCGAGCGCCTCTGCCAACAGGCCGGCGTCACCCGCGGCAGCTTCTACTGGCACTTCGCCGACATGGACAGCTACCGAAACGCGCTGGTCGACTCCTGGAACACCTTCCTGGACAAGGACCGGCGGTCGCTGGCGGAACTCGACGCGCTGCCCCCGCGAGAACGCCTGTCCGCCATGATGACCGCGCTGACCAGCCCGGGATATTGGACGCTCGAACGCGCGATGCGCGAATGGGCCCGCACCGACCCGGTCGCCGCCGCCAACATCCGCGCCGCCGACCGGCGCCTGCTGCGCGCCGTCACCAAGGCCTACAGCGACTACGGCTTCGGCGCCGAGGACGCCAAGCTGCGCGCCCAGCTGACGTTCGCCGCCGGCATCGGCCTGCTGCACCTGGCCGGCTCCGCCCAGCAGGCGCAACAGTCGGCGCAACGGGAACGCTTCCTCGAGCTGATGCTCAAGGACTAGACCATCGCGATCGGGGAGATCTTGGCCCCAATCGCCAGTGCCCCGGCCAACTCTCGGCTCACGTCGTAATCGAACACCACGTGCCCCGCCGCGATGTCCACGTCGCGTTTGAAGCGCTGCAATGGATTCGACAGGAACTGCGCGCTGGCCCCGGAGGCCTCCACCAGATCGGCGATGATCGCCCTGCTCTCGTGCACGGTGTGGGCCGCCGCCAGCCGGGCCTCCGCCCGCACCGAGCGGCTCACCCGCTCGCCGGCCGACACCATCCGGTCGATGCCGCCCGCGGTCTCGTCAACCAACGCCCGCAACGCGCGCAACCGCACCCGCGCGCTTGCGAGCCGGATCTGCGCGGCGGGCTGATCCTTCTGCGCCACACCGCTGTACGCCAGAACGCGCTCGCCCAGGCGCTCGGCGAACAGTTCGGTCACCCGCTCCGCCGCACCGAGCACCGGCATCGAGGCGACCAGCGCCAGCGCGGGCACCATCGGCCACCGATACGTCGACGCGTCATGGGCCCGCGCGCCCGGCGCCGTCCCGCCGTAGATGTCGGCCACCGCGACCAGGCGGTGCTCGGGGACGAGGGCGTCGGTGACGACGACGTCGTGGGAGCCGGTGCCGCGCATGCCCGCGGTGTGCCAGGTGTCGACGACCTCGACCTGCGCCGCGGGCAGCAGCACCAGCGCCGGATCGATGCGGTCCGGCCGCTCGACGAGCGCCCCGACCATCATCCAGTCGGCGTCCATCGCGCCCGTCGCCCACGACCACCGGCCGGTCAGGCGCACCCCGCCGTCGGCCGGGGTGCCGCGGCCGGTGGGGGCCAGGGGAGCGGGTGCCAGCACCGGCCCCGCGGCGAACACCTCCTCCTGGGCCCGCATGTCGAACAGCGAGAGCATCCAGTTGTGCAGGGCGTAGAAGCCCAGCGTCCAGGCGCTGGACGCGCAGCCGTGCGCCATCCGCCGAATCGGTTGCAGCAGTTCGGGAAACGAGGCCTGCAGGCCGCCGAACCGGGCGGGCAGCAACAGCCGGAACAGCTCGGTCTGCCGGAACTCGTCGACCGTCGCCGCGGGCAGCCGGCGCAGCCGCTCGGCCTCCTCGGCGCGCTCGGCCAACCGGGCGACGAAGTCGTCGGTGATCCCGTACGTCGGGTGTGTGTCGACCGCGGACATGGCGCCGACCGTACCATACTATTTTGTATGGTTGCTTTCAGCCGAGGTCGTAGGAATCCCGCGACACCCGGAAATAGTGCCCGGTGCTGCTGTCGGTGCACGTCACGCCCGACGGCTCACTGTCGCAGGTGATCGTGCCCGCGGACAGGGTCTGGCCGTAGTCGAGGGTCGGCTCGCCGGCGACGCGCAGGGTGTCGCCGTGGCAGTGGATGGCGGCCGGCTCGCCCAGGTTCAACACGAAGCGGTTGCCCCAGGCGAGATGCTTGCCGCACTCCGGTGGCGGCGGTGGCTGGTAGTCGAAGTCGCTGATGTCGCACGCCACACCGAAGCCGCCCAGGACGCAGTAGATGTTGCCGGACGGCGATTGAAAGTTCTGGGTGTCCGCGTGCGCGGTCGCCGGCACGGCGGTGGCGGCCGCGACCGCCGCGGCGGCGAGAACGAGGGACCGCATCATTTGCTGAGCGTAAGCCTGTGCGCCGGTGGACCGGACCGATAATCCTGAAATAAGTTTGCGCGGGGGCCTTCACCCGGCCGCCCGAAAGGACTACAACGTCATCATGAAGGCATCGATGGTCGCCGCGGTTCCGCTCCTGGCGGCCGCGACCGCGGCGGGCCCCGCGCACGCGGAGCCGTTCTACCACTTCCAGTCACCCTCGGGCGACGTCACCTGCGTGATGGCGGCTTTCGGTGCAGATGCGCCCCGCGCGTCCTGCGGCGTCACCGACCCCACCTACGTGATGCCGCCCCGCCCGCAGTCCTGCATGGGGGCCTTCGGCGACCAAGTCGACATCGTGCAGGGCAGCTCGCCGGCGATGGTCTGCCACACGGACACCACCCGCGGAGTCGGGCTGCCGACGCTGCAAGCCGGCGACACCCGTTCCGTGGCTGCGCTCACCTGCAAGGGCGAACCCGCCGCCGTCACCTGCACCGACTCCGGCACCGGTCACTTCTTCCGCCTCTCGCGGGAGGCATTCAACCTGAAGTAGCTAGTTCGACCGGTGCCTGAGCTCCTCACGGGTGTGTTTCTCCACAAACAACGGAACGAAATCCCGTATCCGGCTGTGCGTGAACCGGGCATGCTCTTCGCGGATGAGGGCGCCGACGACCTCCGCCGGGATGCGCGGGAACTCACCGACGAGTTGCCAGCCGAGGTCCGCCAACAGCGCTTCTTCGTTGACCTGAGTGACCTTACCCATGAGCAGGGGGTTCCCGGTCGGCGCTCGCTGTCAAACGGGTTTCAACTGCCGAGCGTGTTAAGCGGTTGCTGCGATCACGTAAACCCATAATAGAGCGATCGCTCTGTTACTATGACGGCATGCCGCGCCCCCGCGTTCACGACCAGGACCGGATCCTGGATGCCGTCGAACGGCTGGCGGTGCGCTCCGGGCCGGCGTCGGTCACGATTCGCGCGATCAGTGACGCGATCGGCGTATCCAACGGCGCGCTGTACCACACGTTCGGCTCGCGCGCGGGACTCGTCGGGCGCACCTGGCTGCGGGCCGGGCACCGATTCCTCAGCGCCCAAAGCGAATTGATCGACTCCGCCCCCGACCAAGACGGCGTCGCCGCCGTGGTGGCGGCGGCCGAGGCGCCGGCCGTGTTCGCCGAAACCCACCCCGAGTCGTCGCAACTTTTGCTGACGGTGCGCCGTGACGAGCTGTTGGGTCCGGAGATGCCGCCCGACATCGCCACCCAATTGCGTGACCTGGACCGGCTGCTGGTGGAGACGATGATCCGGCTGGCCCGCCGCCTGTGGGACCGCAAGGACGCCGCGGCCGTCGACGTCATCACGACGTGCATCGTCGACCTACCGACCGCGATCCTGTTGCGCCGCAACCGGATCGACGACCCTGACGCCCGGGAACGACTGCGCGCGGCGGTCGCCGCCGTGCTCGACCTCGGGGCGCCCCGAGGCAGGACCAGAGAAAGGGCCACGACATGACACCGACACTGAGTTGGGACGACAAGATCGCGATTCTGCGCCTCGGCGAGGACGAGAATCGTTTCTCCCCAGAGTTTCTCGACGCGATCAACGGGCAGCTCGACGAAATCCAGCAGGCCGGCGCGCAGGGCCTGGTCACCACCGCGGGCGGCAAGTTCTATACCAACGGCCTGGACTTGGACTGGCTGGGCGCTCACCCCGACCAGACCCAGTCCTACGTCGCGCGGGTGCAGGCCCTGCTGGCCCGCGTCCTCACCTTCCCGATGCCGACGGCCGCCGCGGTGACCGGGCACGCCTTCGGCGCCGGCGCCATGCTCGCGATGGCCCACGACGTGCGGGTGATGCGCGCCGACCACGGGTTCTTCTGCTTCCCCGAGGTCGACATCCGCATCCCGTTCACCGACGGCATGGCCGCCCTGATCCAGGCCAAGCTCACGCCCCGCGCCGCGGTGGCCTCGATGACGACCGGGCGCCGGTTCGGCGGGGAGGAGGCCGCCGAATTCGGCATCGTCGACGCGACCGCCGCCGAGGCCGAGGTGACCGCCGCGGCGACCGACCTGCTGCGCCCGCTGGGCGGCAAGGACCCCGGCACGCTGGGGGCGATCAAGCAGACCATGTTCCGCGCGGCGGCCCGGGCGTTGACCGACGTCTGAGCCCGCGTGACATTTGCGTTAACGCTCAACCGATTTCGCGCACCGTGCTGAACCAAACGTCGCCGGCGGCCGTCTGCAGTGTGTCGCAGTGCCTCAAAGACGTTTG
This sequence comes from Mycobacterium sp. E3305, assembly GCF_001666785.1. Lineage (NCBI taxonomy): Bacteria > Bacillati > Actinomycetota > Actinomycetes > Mycobacteriales > Mycobacteriaceae > Mycobacterium > Mycobacterium sp. E3305. Next base: position 16,292 of record NZ_LZJA01000037.1, read on the forward strand.
GAGACTTGGTGATCGCAGCACAATTTATTCGCCCCATCGGTGCCATGGAACGGCTCTTCTATCGCTACAGCGAACGCAATCCGACACACTTCTCGCTCGTTGCCGAGTTCGACCAAGTGCTCACCGCAAACAAGGTGAGGCCTGCGCTGGCCGCCGCGCAACGACGACATCCCTTGTTGTCCGCACACGTTGAGGACCAGCCCGGCTCGCGGCTCGGCTTCTACCGCGCCGCCACCGTCCCACCGATCACCCTGACCGTCCACCGCGCCGAGTCGTGGGAGCCCGTCGCGGCGGACGAGCTCAGCCGGCCATTCGACCGCTCGCGTGCGCCGCTGATGCGCGCGTCGCTGCTGCAGGGGCGAACCGGCAGTGCGCTGGTGCTGACGTTCGACCACACGCTCGCCGACGGGATTTCCTCGGTGCTGGTGCTCAAGGATGTCGTTGCCGCGCTCAACGGCGCGGACCTGCCCAATCTGCCTGTGCCCCAAGCCCAGGAGGACCTCGTCGCCCGCACGCTGGGCGAGATCGCGCCACTGGAGCTGCCCGACGATCCACGCATGCGGGTGCCCAGCGCCATCCGCCCGTTCGACGGCGCCCCGACCAACGTGCACACCATGGCGATGGCGGAAGTGGACACCGCGCTGCTGGCCCAGCGATGCCGCGAGGAACGCACCACCGTGCACGCGGCGCTGGTCGTCGCGATGTGCCGCGTCCGGGCCGCCGTGCGTGGCGAAGACTTTGTGCGAGTGCTCAACCCGATCAACTTCCGGGGGCTGATAGGCGTCGGCGGCGACTGCGGCCTCTTCATCCAATCGACCTGGACCGGCCTGTCGCCCTGGGATGGTGTTTCGTTCTGGGAGCAGGCCCGCGCGACCACCGCACACCTCGACGTCGCGCGGTCGGCGCGTGGAATCCGCACCGCCTCGCAAGCCGTCTCGGAAGCGATCGCGGTCGACGCCGAAGTCGACCACGCCGAAGAACTGTTCAGCCGCGTCTGCCCGTTCGAGATGATCGTCACGAACCTCGGCGTGCAGAACCTCGACGGCTCGGGCGCGCTGCGGCCCACGGCGGTGTGGGGCCCGGTGGTGCAAAGCCAGACCGAGGGCGAGTACGTCACCGGCATCACCACCTTCGAGGGCAGGCTGCGGATGACGACCTGCGGCTACAGCGTGCCGGCGACCTTCCTGAAGAGCGTCGGCGACGCCCTGCTGGCTGCCGTGCAGGAGCGCTGATTGTTACCATCGCGCGGTGACTGACCGCCCCGGCCGGCCGGGACCCATTTCCCGTCGCGACGTGCTGAGATTGGCTCCGGCGCTGCTCGGCGCCGGGGCCCTGGTAACCGCTCCCTCCGCCTCCGCCTCCGTCGCCGGGTCGGCCGTCTTCCTCGACCCGGGCCACAACGCCGTGAACGACGCATCGATCAACCAGCAGGTCCCCAACGGCCGCGGCGGGACTAAGGCCTGCCAGACATCCGGGGCCGCCACCAACGACGGCTATCCCGAGCACGCGTTCACCTGGGCGGTCGTGGCGCTGATCAACCAGTCGCTCAACCAGCTGGGCGTGCGTACCCAGTTGTCGCGCGGTGACGACGGCTCCGTCGGCCCCTGCGTGGATCAGCGCGCCGCGGCCGCCAACGCGATGCGCCCCGACGCGATCGTGAGCATCCACGCCGACGGCGGACCCGCGTCCGGCAGCGGATTCCACGTCAACTACTCCAGCCCGCCCCTGAACGACGTCCAGGCCGGCCCCGCCGTCCAATTGGCCACCGCGATGCGGGATGCCTTGGCGCAGGCTGGCTTTCAGCCGGCCAACTACATCGGCTCGAACGGCCTCTACGGCCGCGACGACCTTGCGGGGCTGAACCTGGCCCAGTACCCGGCGATCCTCGTCGAACTCGGCAACATGCGGAACGCCGAGGACGCCGCGCGGATGGAAAGCCCGGACGGCCGCGCGCGTTACGCCAACGCGGTCACCCAGGGAATCGTGGCGTTCCTGAATGCCAAGTCCGGCTGAGCAATCGCTCAGCCGCCGAAGCTCCTGACCGGCGCGGTCGCCGGCCCACCCATGTCGAGGTGGCTGGAGGCGAAGGCGACGCCCTTGTCGATCATGGCGCCGTCGTCGGCGTAGGTGTTGTGGGCGGAGA
>NZ_LZJA01000038.1:0-7690 GCF_001666785.1 Mycobacterium sp. E3305
CCGGCGCCGCCGAGGCCGAATTGTTGGGATCGGGAGCGCGGCCGGGACGGTTCGCTTGCATACGGATGCAGACCATCGCCCGAGGGCACACGCGAAAGGAAAGACCATGAAGTTCAGGGCCCGCGCGCAGCACGACCCGGCGCTCAACCAGCAGGCCGCCGCCGTGGCATCGGAGATCCTGCGTCAGCCGGTCGAGGCGGCCACGCGATGCGAGCAGACGTCGACCAAAGCCATGCAGATGTATCCGTCGGGCGGGGGCGAGGTGAATTGGCGAAGCGTGCCCAACGGCACCGGCCTACCGAAGAGTTTCATCCTGGCCGTCACCGCGTCTGGCGTCTACGCGCTCGAAGACAAGCAGCACCGTGGCGTCCTGGTGCCCGGCAACGTGCTCAAGGCGTGGGATCGCTCGGGCTTTCGGGCCCAGGCCGGCAACGACGTGGCGGCCAGGGCGCGCGGGCTGGCCGACGACCGGCAGATCATCACCCTGTGGCTGCCGATCGACGGCGACAGCGGCCGGGTGGCGCAGCAGATCGCCGCGCAGCGCGCGGCTTCCGGTCAGCGCATCCCGGGCCTGCCGCACGCCTTCGTCATCGCCAAGGACGAGTCGGGCCAACGCATCATCGACGCACTGGGCGCGGCGGCGGCGCCCCAAGGTGCCGGGCCGAACATCGTCATCGGCGGCCGGCGGCTCGAAGACATCGTCGCGAGCGCCGCGCCGCAACGCCCGGCCGCCGAGCGCCTGCGGGAGCTCGAGGAGCTGCGCGCGACCGGGGCGATCACCGACGCCGACTACACCCGCAAGCGGGCCGAGATCATCGCGGCGATCTGAGTCGCCAGTGCCGGCGGGCGCGGACCCGCGGGCGCCGCCAGACCGCGGCACGTCGTTGCGCGGGGCGCGCGGTCAACCCCGGCTATGCCCGTGCTGTTGCTCGTTTCCTAGCGCCACGACGAGATCGGCGAAGTCCATGCCCACCGACCGCCTTCATGTGCCCCTGACGGCGGCTACGCCTTGGCGATGCTCACCCGGACGCCGTCGCCGATGTCGACGCCGTCGGCCGGCTCACCGAATTCGAAACGGGTGGCAAGGATCTCGCCGGCGATCAGGTCGCGGTGGGTGCGCGCCCAGTCGGCCCGCTCCGCGGGCACCGACATCACCACCGAGATCCGGTCGGACACGTCCAGACCGGTCGACTTGCGCAGCTCCTGCAGTTCGCGGATGCGGTCCTTGGCCCAGCCCTCCGCCTCCAGCTCCGGTGTCACGGTGCCGTCCAGCACCACCAGTCCAGCCCCGTCGGGCAGCGCGGCAGTGAACTCCGGGTCGGCGGCGACCAGCCGCGAGCTGTATTCCTCGGGCAACAGCACCGCGGGTCCCGCGGTCAGCGTGCCGTCGGGGTTGACGACACCCTCCCCCGCCTTGACCGCCTTGATGGCGGCCTGCACGTCCTTGCCCAGCCGCGGCCCGGCCACCCGGGCGTTGACCGTGAGCTCGAAGGAGCCGTAGGTGTCGATCGCGTCGGTCAGCTCGATGCTCTTGACGTTGAGCTCATCGGCGATCAGATCGGCGAACGGCTCCAGTCTGCGCGGATTCTCCACTGCCACAATCAACCTCGGCAACGGCAGGCGCACGCGCAGCTTCTTGGCCTTGCGCAGCGACGACGCGGCCGAGCACACCTCGCGCACCTGGTCCATCGCGGCGACCAGGCCGGGGTCGGCGGGCAGCGCTTCGGCGTCCGGCCAATCGGTGAGATGCACCGAGCGCCCGCCGGTGAGGCCGCGCCAGATGATCTCGGTGACCGACGGGAGCAGCGGCGCGGCCAGCCTGGCCGTCACCTCGAGCACGGTGTGCAGGGTGTCGATGGCGTCGGGGTCCTCCTCCCAGAACCGCGAACGCGACCGTCGCACATACCAATTCGTCAACGCCTCGGTGAACTGACGCAGGTGCTCGCAGGCCCGGGAGATGTCGCAGCCGTCCATTTCGCGGGTGAGGTCGTCGCGTAGCTCGGCGAGCTTGGCCAGGATGTAGCGGTCCAGCGCCTGCCGCGAATCGGTGCGCCAGGTCCCGACTTTGGGCGCGTAGAGGGCCAGGAAGCTGTAGGCGTTCCACAGCGGCAGCAGGACCTGGCGCACGCCCTCGCGGATGCCCTGCTCGGTGACGATCAGGTTGCCGCCGCGCAGGATCGGCGACGCCATCAAGAACCACCGCATGGCATCGGAGCCGTCGCGGTCGAACACCTCGGACACGTCCGGGTAGTTGCGCAGCGATTTGCTCATCTTCTGGCCGTCGGAACCCAGCACGATGCCGTGCGCGACACAGGTTTTGAAGGACGGCCGGTCGAACAGCGCGGTGGCCAGCACGTGCAGCGTGTAGAACCAGCCGCGGGTCTGCCCGATGTACTCGACGATGAAGTCGCCGGGATAGTGGCCGTCGAACCAGTCGCGATTCTCGAACGGGTAGTGCACCTGGGCGTACGGCATGGAACCCGAGTCGAACCACACATCGAGCACGTCGGGGATGCGCCGCATGGTGCTGCGACCGGTCGGGTCGTCGGGATTGGGACGGGTCAGCTCGTCGATGTAGGGACGGTGCAGGTTGGTGGGCCGCACCCCGAAGTCGCGCTCCAGCTCGTCGAGGCTGCCGTAGACGTCGATGCGCGGGTAGGCGGGGTCGTCGGACTTCCACACCGGAATCGGGCTGCCCCAGTAGCGGTTTCGCGAGATCGACCAGTCGCGGGCACCCTGCAGCCACTTGCCGAACTGACCGTCCTTGACGTGTTCGGGGTACCAGGTGATCTGCTGATTGAGCTCCACCATGCGGTCGCGGAATGCGGTGACCGCGACGAACCACGACGACACCGCCCGGTAGATCAGCGGGTTGCGGCAGCGCCAGCAGTGCGGGTAGGGGTGCTCGTAGGTTTCGTGGCGCAGCAGCACGGCGCCGTTGGCGGCCGCCGGTCCGCTGCCATTCTTCAGGTCGCGGATGATGTGCGGGTTGGCGTCAAAGACGCGCTGCCCCTGGTAATCCGGCACCGTGGCGTCGAAGCGGCCCTTGGCATCGACCGGTGTCACCGGCACGATGCCCACCTTGTCGGTGGTGGCCATGTCGTCCTCGCCGTAGGCCGGGGCCATGTGCACGATGCCGGTGCCGTCCTCGGTGGTGACGAACTCCCCGGGCAGCACCTGAAAAGCCTTGGGACTGTCCATGAAATACGGGAACGGCGGAAGGTAGCGCGTGCCCAGCAGGTCGGCGCCGGAGTAGGTGCCCAGGATCTCGGGCTCTTCCCCGAGCTCGCGCGCGTAGGCGGCCAGCCGCGGCTGCGCCAGCACGAACCGATGGTCGCCGGAGCGGACCTCGACGTAGGTGACGTCGGGGTTGACGGCGACCGCCAGGTTCGACGGCAGGGTCCACGGCGTCGTCGTCCACACCAGCAGGTGCGCGCCGTCCAGCGCGCCGCCGACCACCTTGAACCCGACCGTCAGCGCCGGGTCCTGCCTGCTCTGGTAGACGTCGTCGTCCATGCGCAATTCGTGGTTGGACAACGGGGTTTCGTCGCGCCAGCAGTACGGCAGGACGCGGTAACCCTCGTAGGCAAGCCCCTTGTCCCACAGCTGCTTGAACGCCCAGATCACCGATTCCATGTAGGGCAGATCGAGCGTCTTGTAGTCGTTGTCGAAATCGACCCAGCGGGCCTGACGGGTCACGTACGCCCGCCACTCGTCGGTGTAACGCAACACCGACGCGCGGCACGCGTCGTTGAACGCGGCGATCCCCATGTCGTCGATCTGCGACTTGTCGTTGATCCCGAGTTGGCGCTCGACCTCGAGTTCGGCGGGCAATCCGTGCGTGTCCCAGCCGAACCGGCGCTCCACCTTGTAGCCGCGCATGGTGCGGTACCGCGGCACGATGTCCTTCACGTAGCCGGTGAGCAGGTGCCCGTAGTGCGGCAGCCCGTTGGCGAACGGCGGGCCGTCGTAGAAGACGTATTCTTCGGCGCCGTCGCGGCGGGCGATGCTGGCGCGGAAGGTGTCGTCCTGCGCCCAGTAGTCGAGGACTTCCAGTTCCAGAGCCGGGAAGTCGGGCGCGCCTTCCGGCTTCGGGTAGGCCTTGACGTCAGCGTTCTCGGTCACGTGGTGCGTCGTCTCCTGTGCCTCAGTGCCGCCCGGCACTGGTAGGGCCTAATGGGGACGACGACGCGCTGTCTGCGCGAGCGCCGCGGTACCACCCCGCTTGCCACGCCGTCGCGTGGCCGCTCGTTGGAAGGCTGTGACGGGCCCGCCCGTTCGGTTCTACTGAGCCGGCCAGGGAAAGCAGCCGGCTGTTCTTCCGAAGGCTCCCCGGTGATGCCGGATCGACGCCGATGCCCGATTCTACTCAGGCGAAGGACCCCAAGGGGCTACCTGGCCTCAGGAAACACCTGCGGCCGGGTAGCCCCTTGGAGCCCTGGTTGGTCGCTGCCCATGGGAATCAGGCCTGGATTTCGAGCACACCGGCCCGCAGCAGCGCCGCGTACAGGTGGCGCAGCGGGATGCTCAACAGCCGGGTGGCGCCCTCCACCAACGGGTCGCCCGCGAGAACGGGCTGCGGGTTGCCCCGGCGGGTGGCCTTCTTGGGCGCGGGGGCCCGAGTCGTCTCGACGTCGCGCACCACCGTCAACTTGCGGGCGGGCGCTACGGTTACCACTTCGTCGTACAGAGCTGCGGTCATGGTCGTCTCCTGACGGGTTCGAACGGGGGACTGATTGGATGGACGTGCCCCGTCCCGTAGCGGTTCCGATCCCAGAACGCTTGGCCGATAAGCCAGTTAGCGTTTGCGACGCCTCAGCCGAGGACGCCGTGCCGGAGACCGGATCGGGACGAGACGGAGTTCGGACTTCGATCCGGACTATCGCTGGAACTCATGTGTCCCTCACCTCCTCGCGGTCACGACGCGCGCGGAGCGTCCGCACACGATTTGCGCGCAGCATGAGGAGCAGAAACCCGACGACCGTCGGCGATCCGCACCCCTCTCGTCAGAGCTTTGGCACCACACGACGTGTCCGGTTGTCCGGAAGCCACCTGGGCTCAACCCTTAAGCCGGGAGGAGCTGTCCTGACCCGGGGCGTCTTTCGACGTTCGGGGTCAGTGGCCTGTATTCGTGTAGACGCCTCACCTAACGAGGTGCATACCCGACCGATAATGCACGACGGGTCCGGTGGGGTCAAACTCATCGGCGCGGGGTTGCGCAATCTTTACGATTCTGCGCGGCAGCCGCACAGGTTTTTGCCAGTATCACTCCCCTGACCTGGACGTACGACGCGGCCGCTGGACATCTTTTGTTCATTTCCGGTTTGCCGGTCGGCTCGTGGCGGCCGGCAAGGCCGGGCGCGGACGCGCGTGCGTCCCGGGCGGAGGCCGTCGGCGTGTCGCCGCCGCGGGCGCACGCCGAAAGCCGTGGGCGCACTCGCGAAACGGCGCCGGCGGGCGTCACCGCTCGATCAAGCCCTCGAGCCGCCCGATGGTGTCGATGAACTCCTCGACCATGTCGAGCACCACCGTTCGCGCGGGGCGAACCCGGTCGAGCGAGCCGACCACCTGGCCGACGAAGTAGGTGGCCAGCTCGCGCGCCTTGGCCCCGGGGTGCGCGGCCGCGGCGTTGATGCGCACCTGCGGCTCGGTGACCAGGGCGGTCTGCAGCGGCATGCCGAGCGGGTCGGGCTTTTCCGGGCGGTCCCATTCGTCGGTCCAGGCCGTGCGCAGCATCCGCGCCGGCTTGCCCGTCATCGATCGCGATCGCACGGTGTCCGACGAGGTGGCCGCCAGGAACTTGTCCCTGACCACCGGCGGCGTCTCGGCCTCTTCGGTGGTCAGCCACACCGACCCGCACCAGACGCCCTCGGCGCCGAGGGCCAGGGCCGCCGCGATCTGGCGGCCGCGGGCGATGCCGCCCGCGGCGAGAACGGGGACCGGCGCCACCGCGTCGACGACCTCGGGCACCAAGACCATGGTGGCGACCTCGCCGGTGTGCCCCCCGGCCTCGGTGCCCTGCGCGACGATCAGGTCGACACCGGCGGCCGCGTGCCGTTGGGCGTGCCGCGTGGTGCCGGCCAGCGCGGCCACCAGCACGTCGCGGTCGTGGGCGCGTTCGACCAGGTCCGCCGGGGGTGGGCCGAGCGCGCTGGCGATCAGCCGGATGCGGTGGGCGAACGCCACCTCGAGCAGCGGCTCGTAGCCCTTCGGCGAGATGTTGAGGCCGCCCGCGGAGCCGCGCGACTCCTGGGGCGGCGCGGTGATCCCGTAGCGGGCCAGGATGTCGTCGACGAACGCGCGGTGCTCCTCGGGCAGCCGCGCCCGCACCTGTGCGGCGTCGATGCCGCCCTCGTCCGCGCCGACGTACTTGGGCGGCAGCAGCAGGTCCACCCCGAAGGGCTTGCCGCCGGTCTGCTCGGAGATCCAGGTCAGTTCGCTCTCCAGCCGCTGGGGGCTGTGCGCCACCGCGCCGAGGACGCCGAACCCGCCCGCATTGGTCACCGCGGCCACCACGTCGCGGCAGTGGCTGAACGCGCAGATCGGAAACTCGACGCCGAGCATTTCGGCGACTCTGGTACGCATTGCCCGACGCTAAAGAGCCACCGATCGATATGTCAATCGACGACGGCTTCCGCGGGCGACCGGCCGTCCGGCGGCCAGCTGGACACCCCCTCTTCGAGCGGGACCTGCAGGCTCTGCAGGATCGACGAGACCATCCGCCACGCGCCGATCGCGGTGACGAGCTCGATGAGAACCGTTGTGTCGCCTTGCAATTCACGCTCGCAGGCCGCCCAGCTCCCGGCGCTCACCGCCCCGTCGCGCACCACGTCGTCGGTGGCGGCCAGCACGGCCCGTTCGGCGGGCCCGAACCCGTCGTGCGCCTGCCAGTCGCGCACGCCGACGAGGTCGTCGGGGGCCACGCCGAGCCGGGACGCGACCCGCCAGTGCTGCGTCCACTCGTAGTCGCAGGCGGTGAGCCAGCCGATCCGCATGATCACCAACTCGCGCAGCCGCGGGTCGAGCGCGCCGTGCCAGAGCATGGTGGCGAGCAGGTCGTTGATCGCGCGCGCCAGCTGCGGGTGATTCAGCAGCACCTGGAAGATGCTCAGTTCGGCCATGTAGTTGGGCACGGCCGCTTCGTCGGCGGCGGCCGTGGCTTCGTCGAGCGGCAGTTTGGGCACGCGAGCTGTTGTCATGGTGAACACTTTCGTGTGCTGGCGGGACACCGTCACGATCATCGGTCATGGTAGTCAGGCTTCGCCCCGACGTGGCCCGAATGCCGGGCATTGCGCTCGTTCGCGCGAAAACCCTTGCCGCTCTGACGTTTACAGCAGGCCGAGCAGTTGCAGGTCGGTGACGTACTTGACGATCACCGGCGCGGACACGTGCGGGATGTCCGGTTCGTCGCCGTCCTGGCCGATCTTGGCCTCCCGCACCGCGGCGCGGAACCGATCGGCGGGGGCGAGTGGACCGCGGGCCGGCTCCGCGGGCTCGACCTGCTGCGCGCCCGGCAATGGCAGCAGCGGCAGCACCGAGTGGTGGCGTTGCCGCTCCGGCAACTCGCGCAGCGCGGCCTCGAACCGTCGCAGCCACTCCCCGAAGTCGTCGACGCGCTCGATCGGGTAGCCGGCCTCGATCAGCCAGTCGACGTACTCGTCGATGCCGATGCCGTCGTCGTGCGGGTTCA
>NZ_LZJA01000039.1:0-15159 GCF_001666785.1 Mycobacterium sp. E3305
CTTCGAGGGGCGCACCGGCCGCCAGGGGCCCACCGAGGGCAACCAGCGGAGCGCCGGCGGGCCCCACCCGCCGCGCGTGAAGCTAGTTTCACAGTCGACCGCGAGCGTGAAACCAACCTCACACTCGACGCAGGTTACCGAACCGAAAAGCCCTCGCGCTCAAAGCGATCGGGCGCGGGCGCCGCTCAGGAAGGCGGCCGCTCCCACAGGTCCTGCTTGACGATCACCGGGTCGCCGACATCGACCGTGTTGTAGTACCACTCGGCGTCTTCGGGGCTCAGGCTGATGCAGCCGTGGCTGACGTTCTCCAGCCCCAGCGACGGGACGGCCCATGGGGCGGAGTGCACAAAGAGGCCCCGGTTGGTGATGCGGACGGCGTAATCGACGTTGAGCATGTAGCCGTTGGGGTCGTCGACGGGGATGCCGACGCTGCTCGAATCCATAAGCACCGAGAGCTCTTTCGACAAGACGGTGTAGTTGCCGACCGGCGTTGGAAATTCGGGCCTACCCATCGACGCGGGCAACACACCCTCTTCGCCGAAGTGGGGTCGGTGGTGCGGAGTTGGCGGTGGGGCCGCGTCGACTCCGTCGACGCTCACCTTGAAAGTGTGGTCGGTGATGTTGGCGACGCCGACGACCTTCGGGCCGGTCTTGAATTCCGTGGAGCGGCCGTCCACCGCGAGGGCCACCGTGCTGTGCGCCGGCCAGTAGTGGTCCGGAACCCACTGCACGACCTTGTTGTCGAGCCACTCGAATCGGCCGGTCATCGGCGGTGAGGACTTGACGCCGATGGCGCGCTCGGCGGCGTGCCGGTTCCCGACCGGCGCGTCGAACGTCACGACGACGGGGTGGGCCACGCCCACCGTCGCGTCCCGCGCCGGCAGGACCGACGCGACCGCGAATTCATGCGGCTGGCTGGCCGCCGCCATGCTGGTCCCCGCCGGGCCCGCAACCACGCTTACAGCGATCCCACCCACCGCAAGAACACACCGAACGACCGCTCGCATGGCTCCGATTCCTTTTAACTGACATAGTTGTAATAGGAGGATCGTAAATCCCGGATGACCAGCGGAAGCGCAAGGGCGCGTTAGCATTTGGCCACGCCTCGGTCACGGTTCGGCCACGGGGGTTTTGGTCGGAAATATGCAAGGTGGGACGGGCGTTCTGCAGGTCCAGAGAGGGGAGGATGTTGAGACCTCAGGAATACGACGTGGTCCGCTTGTGCCGGCCGGTACCGGAGCACGACCTGCCGGTCGGTTCACGAGGGGGGTCGACATGGACTACACGACCGGCTCAGAAGGCGCCCGGCGCGCCTACGAAGTGGAATTTTGCGACGCCGACGGCATTACCCGAGCCTTGGTCACCGTCGCCGAAGATGACCTGGAAGTGGTGTGGCGGCCAGCTTCGGGTGGCTAGCAGCTCAAGGTTGGGCCGAAATATCGGATGCGTCGCCGCAGCAGTTGGCGGAGGTCAGTCACACGGAGTCAACCGCTTGACGCGTCCTCGGCGTGTCGGCGGGCGAGGCCACGGACCGCGGTTTCAACACGAGGCTCGCCAGGACCGCGACGACGCCGATGCCGACGCACACCCACAACGCCGACTGGTAACCCGCTTGGGTGCCGGCTCCGACAACCGTTCCCGCCCAAGCGAATCCCAGTGAGCCGCCGATGCCGTAGGAGGCGTTGGCGATCCCCGGCAGCGAACCCGGCTCGTCCGGGGGCGCTTGCAGGACGCCGAGCGCGCTCATCGGGGTGAGCGCGACCGCCAGCGCCACGCCGAACACCGCCATGAGGGCGACGACCGCCATCTTGTCGAACGTGAACACCGCAAGCGCGGCGGTGACGGCCACGGAACCGACCAGACCCGCGCGCAACACCGTCACGAAGCCGATCTGGGCGGCGAGCCGCCCGATCAAAGGGGCAGTGAGAAGTTGGGCCAGCGCGCCGGGAGTGATGAACAGCAGGGCCGTGAGCTGCCCGCTGGCGGCGAAGCCGACGCGGTCGTTCTCGGCGAGGGACGGCACGATGTAGCTGAGCACCACCATGAACGACCCGAAGACGAGAATGGTCACGACGATCAACGGCCACGAGTAGCGCGACCGCATCTGGTCGATGTGGATCAACGGTGTCGCGACTCGTTTCTCGACCACCACGAGCGCGACGCAGGCGGCGATGGACGCGGCAAGGCAGCCGAGCATGAGCGGCGCGGACCAGCCCAGATGTTCGCCGTTGGAGACATAGAGATTCAGCCCGGCGACCGTCAGCGCGATCAGGACGGCACCCGCCCAGTCCATTCGGCCCGTGTTCTTGCGGCCGCGTTCGTCTGCGGGGACGGCCAGCCGGCACAGCGCGACGGCGGCGATGCCGACCACCAACGTCAGGACGAAGATGGAGCGATAGCCGAAGCGGTCGACCAGGACACCGGCGAGCAGCGCGTCGACCCCGGCCACCCCCGCGTTGATCGCCGAGATGACACCGCAGCAGATGCCGAAGGCTTTGTCGCTCAGGTGTTCTCGCATGATGAGGAAGGCAAGGCCGTACGTGATGTTCGCGCATCCCTGCAACACCCGGCCCGCGACCACCACCTGTAGCGAGGTGCCCAGGATGCACAACAACGTGCCGATGCAGACGAGAGTGAGGATGCCGACCAGGACGCGCCTGCGGCCGATGAAGTCGCTCCATCGGATCAAGACCACGTTTGCGATCGCGCCGGCGAGATAGAAGTAGGCGGACATCGACGCGTATGCGTGCGGACCGAGATGGGTGTTGATGTCCCGGATCGCGGGGCCGAGCATGGTCGCGTTGAGCATGAACGACATCACCGACAATGCCAACGCGGCCACCATGACGGCGGTTCGCGAGGACGAAAGCTCCTTGCCCCCGTCGCCGTCAGCAGTTGTCACCGCCGAGCTTTCACCGACCACCGTCGGACCCCCTTCGCATGCCGCGCCATAGTCGACACATCGGTTAATTGTGTTGTCCCGCGGCCATCGTGGAATCCGATGCGGGCGTCTTTACGCGGGCGACGCTCAGCACGGCCAGGCCCGCGGGCAGCAGCAGCGCGGCGCTGACCGCGAGGATGACTTGGATGCCGTGACCCATGCCGACGCCGTGGTGCTGCAACATCTCCAGCGCGCTGCTGGAGACCGCCACCCCCACGCCCGCGAGAGTGACCAGGGACGTCAGCGTGACGCCCGCGGCTTCGCCGGCCCGCTCGGGCGCGACGACGGCCTGAGTCGCCACCGTGGTGAACGCGTAGACCAGGCCCATGGTGAAACCGCACGCGCTGAGCGCGGCGAGATACACCGCGAAGCTGTCGGCGGACGCCAGGACGCCGAGTGATACCGCCGCCGCGGTGCAACCGATGCCCATGACGGCGAAGGGCGCGTTGCGCGACGCCAGGCGTCCGGACACCGGACCACCGAGCGCCGCGCCGACCGATGGGCCCAGGAAAGCCAAGCCGGCCGTCAGCGGGTCGAGGCCCCGAACCTGTTGGAGATTCAGCGTGGCGAGAAATACGGTCACCACGTACGCGATGTTGGCGACCGTACCGGCGACGACCAGGACGGTAAAGCGGGGCTTGCGCAGCAGCGACAGGTCGATCAGGGGGAAGCGCACGCGCGTCTCGACCGCGACGAACCCGACCAACAAGGCAACGGAGCCAAGGAATACGCCGATCACCGGCGGCGACAACCACCCCCAGTTCGGCGCTCGGTCGAAGGCGAGGGTGAACAGCCCTATCCCAGTCGTGATCAGCGCCAGGCCAGCCAGATCCACCCGTCGCGGCACGCTGGTGTCGGAGGTCTCCGGGATGGTTCTCGCGCCGATGGCGATCGAGATCGCCGACAGTGGCACCAGCATCCAGAACACCGAGCGCCACCCGAGCGTCTGGGTCAGCAACCCGCCCACCAGGGGGCCGGCAGCGTTGCCCAGGCCGGCGATGCCATACGCCAGTCCGATTGCGCGACCAGACCTTTCGGCGGGCAACGTATTGGTCAGGACGCTCACGGACACCGGAAAGATCAGGGCGGCGCCGAGGCCTTGCACGGCCCGGAACGCGATAACGACTGGCGCCGATGGCGCGACCGCGCAGAACACCGACGCGATTGCGAACAACCCGATCCCGGCGAGCAGCGTGCGGCGGCGACCGAAGATATCGCCGATGCGGCCGGCGGGTGCCATGAACGCGCCCAGGGTCAGCATGTAGACACTGATCACCCACTGCAGATCGGTCGTGGTGCTGTGCAGGTCCGACGCCATGCGGGGCAACGCGAGGTTCATTGCGAAGTAATCGATCTGCACGCAGAACAGTGCCATCGAGATCGCCGCGATGATCCAGCGCGGGTGCCGCCCGTGCGCGCGGAGATTCACGGGCTTGACGATACGGCCGGTGACTCCTATCTATCCGCCGATTCGGCGGACTGCCGCGTACCGCGAGGCCATGTCGCTCGGGGCGGTCACAGCGCACACAAAGCATCGGCGACGCCTCGAGAAACTCCGTAATATCGCGTTATGAGGCTCGTCGCGAGCGTGCCGTCCGTTGTCATCGTCGCCGGCGCGATGGCGCTTGGGCCGGCGGCTGCTCCCCTCCCCATCTCGTCGGTGCCGCTGGCGTCGGCGGCGTGCCCCGACGCGGAGGTGGTCTTCGCGCGCGGCCGGGAGGAACCTCCCGGCGTCGGCGCGGTCGGCGACGCGCTCGTCAATTCGCTGCGCGCCAAGACGAATAAGTCGATCGGGGTGTACGGGGTGAACTATCCCGCCAACATCACCACCGGAGGCGGCGCCAACGACATCAGTGCCCACGTGCAAGCCATGGCCAGGGATTGCCCCAACACCCGGATCGTGCTTGGCGGCTATTCGCTGGGCGCCGAGGTGGTGGACCGCGCGTTGTGGGGCGGGCTGCCACCGGGGACCGACCGGCACGTCGCGGCGGTCGCGTTGTTCGGCAACGGCACCCACGGTGTCGGACCGGCGTTCGCGGGCAAGACAATCGACCAGTGCGCGGCCGGTGACCCCATCTGTGGCAGGGGAACGAGCTGGCCGGCGCACCTGCAGCCCTCCTACATCGGCTCCGGTCTGGTGGATCAGGCCGCGGGCTTCGTGGCGGGCAGGCTGTAGGCCCCCGGCTAGGGTCACCTGTGTGCGCAGGACCATCGACTGGGACGGCGACGCGGTCACGATCATCGACCAGACGGCGCTGCCGGCCGACTATCGCGTCCTGACGCTGCGCACCGTCGACGAGCTGATCGACGCGATCCGCCGGCTGGCCGTGCGCGGGGCGCCGGCGCTGGGCGCCGCGGGCGCCCTCGGCGTGGTGCTCGCGGCCCGCGAGGGCGGCGACGTGCGCGCCTCGGCCGAACGGATCGCGAAGGCGCGGCCGACCGCCGTCAACCTCAGCTGGGGGGTGGCGCGCGCGCTCGAGAAGCTCGACGCCGGCGCCGAATCTGTGCTCGCCGAGGCGCTGGAGATTCTCGACGAGGACGAACGCCTCAACCGCGTCGCCTCGGCACATGCCGCCGAAGTCGTTCTCGCCGTGTGTGATCGCCGTCCGCTGCGCCTGCTCAGCCACTGCAACGCCGGCCACCTCGCAACCGTCGCGTGGGGCAGCGCGCTCGGCGTCGTCTGGCACCTGCACGAACGCGGACTGGTCGAGTCGGTGCTCGTCGACGAGACGCGGCCGCTGTTGCAGGGTGCCCGGCTCACGGCGTGGGAGCTGGCGCGGGCCCGCGTGCCATACCGGGTGCAGACCGACGGTGCCGCGGCGGCGGCGATGGGGCGGGGCCTCGTCGACTGCGTGCTCGTCGGCGCGGACCGGATCGCGGCCAACGGGGACGTCGCCAACAAGATCGGCACCTACGGCCTGGCCATCGCGGCGCGCCATCACGACGTGCCGTTCGTCGTCGTCGCGCCGTCGTCCACGGTCGACAGTTCGCTCGCCACCGGCGCCGACATCGTCATCGAGGAACGCGCGCCCGACGAGGTCCGGACGTTCGGCGGCGCCGTCGTTACGCCGCCGGACGCCGACGTTTACAACCCCGCGTTCGACGTGACCCCGGCCGAACTGATCACCGCCGTCGTCACCGAGCACGGGCGTTACGCGCCGTAACCCCTCACGTCGTCGACAGCGGTTGGCGTTCGACGCTGCGCCCGAGGACTACCTTTGCCGTGATGACGCCCAACTTGACCATGCCCAGGTAGGTCGAGGGGTTGAACAGCGTCGGCCACACCGTGCGGATTCTGTGCTCGTTGATCGGCCGGTCCGTGAATCGGTCGCGCAGCCACCTCAGCGTCATGGGCGCCGACAGTGGATGCAACAGCAGATGCCCACAGAACCGGTCGCGGTGGTAGGTGACCGACACGCCGTTGCGTTCATACTGAGCCACCAGTGCGTCGACATCGTCGACGCTGATGATTCCGTCATGCACCGCCTGTACGACCAGCACCGGAGGCTTGGGCCCCGACTTGCCGAGCTTGGTCTCGTCAAAGATGTGGCGCACTTCGGGCAAGTCCCACAGCTCGTCGGCCGTCATGTCGACGTAGGACCCGATGTCGACGTTGCGGAAGTGCCATACCGCCTGGGCAGTCGCCATCGTCTGCAACTCGTCGAGCAACGCCTTGCCCTCGTCGGTCGCGTGCTCATCGACGACCCTTTGCGCGCCGGGAAAGACTTGCGTCAATGCGGAAATCATCAGTGCGGCGAGACCGGCGAAGAAGCTGCCATTGAGGCGGCGCGCCACACTGCCCGGGTCGCCGACGGGCGAACCGAGAACGGCGCCAACGATATTGAGCTCCGGTGCATATCGCTCACACAATTCGGCCGCCCACGCCGACGCCAGTCCTCCCCCTGAATATCCCCACAGACCCACCGGTGCGGACGGCGACAATTCCAAGCGCCCGGACCGCATCGCGGCCCGCAACCCGTCCAGAATCCGATAGCCGGGCTCGACCGGAGCGCCCCACATGCCATGGCAGCCTTCGTGGTCGGGTACGCAAACCGCCCAGCCTTCGGCCAGCGCGGCCGTCACCAACAAATACTCGGCTTGGACGAACGCACCGATCGGTCCCGCGCCGCGCCGCATGGCGAACGAGGGAAAACAGCGCGACGCCACAGCGTCGATCGCGCATTGATAGGAGAGCACCGGATAAGCGACGTCTGACTCGCGCTGCGCCGGGACCAGCACTGTCGTCACGGCCACTTCCGGTTCTTCGTGCAGATTCGTGGTGCGGTACAGCAACTGAGTGGCTTTCACTCGTTGCCTGATGAGACCCAGAAATCCGATCTCCACGTCGCGCGAGCGCAACACCGTCCCCGGCTCTTCGTGCTCGTATCCCAGTGGCGCCCGGTAGAACGGGTCATCGTCGGGGGTGATCGGCCGTTCGCCGCGGCGCAGCGCGTCGTGCGGCGCGCTGCTGCTGACGCGCACTGGTGTGGCGGAAGAGTTGTCCATTGGCGTGGCGACTCCCTCGGCGTATCGCTGATGGCACGCATTCACGCGGCCCCGAGTTAGCCATTACCCGCGGTACCGGTTTGTCAACCACCGGCCATCCGAAATTCCCGCCGAATTTAAGGCGCGAGCTCGGTGGGCATCCAGTTTCCGAGAAACGCGCTGGCGCGGGCCGTCGCACCAGTCGGGCGGTTGCGGCCCCACCCACCGACGATCAGGCCTCCTCTGTACAGGAATGAGGGATCTTTGACGGTTGGCGACTGTAGAGGCGTACCAGCGCCATGATTCCCGTGAGAAGAATGGTGAATAACGCTGCCGATGCGCCTGACTCGTACACGTCGGCAATCTGGATGGTTTTGCCGCCGCGGACCGCAACGCCGTCCGGCGGGTGGATCAGGGCGGCGAAGACCTGAGTGGCGGTGGAAAGCCAGAACAGGCACGGCAGCAGCCAATAGGGGCGGGTTCGGGTGGCGGGGCTCCCGGGGAATCGCGCCTCGACGAGCGCTACGAGCTGAAAGATCAGCCAGCCCGTCAGCAGCCAGCCGAGATAGTTGGTCAGCGGGACTCCCAGCGCGCCGGTCGGGTGGTGATAGGAGTACCAGTCGTGCGCCGTCGCACCGATGGGGTCGTTTACCAGGTCATAACCCCCAAGAATGAACGTCGCCACGATGGGCGTCGTAAAGCGTTCGGCGCCACCCACGGCCACATCGGGAGCGGGTCGCATGATCACCCGGGCCAGTGCCCAGGCCAGCCAGCCGAAAATGATCCAGCTGACGATGGCCACTGGGGGAACGCCCAGGGGCTTCGGACCGGGCAGGTGATGGGTGTAGGAGCCGAACGGGAAACCGGTCGCGACACCGATTGCCTCCATTGCGAACGCAACAACGCCGGCGATGGCGACGAATGCGGCCATGCCTCGTGCGAAGTAGCCCAGCCACGCATGGACGACGACAAACAGAACGAGAAAGCCCAATTGGGCGGCCCCGGCTTGCGCAGCCAGCGACGGACGCACCGCCATAACCAGCGCGGCGACCAGCGTGAGGAACAACAAGACCCAACACGATGCCCAGAGAATCTGCCACCGTGCCCCCGTTCGGCGAGACGATCGCGTCTGCGTAACGGCTGGCGCTCGCTGGGTGGTCTCTTCACTGGTCACCTTGCGCACCCTCCTAGCCGTGCTGTTCGGCGCCCGACGCACGCCGATTCTTGTTTGCTCACGCTATCGCCCGGAGTTGCGGATCCCAGTTATTCGGCGGCATGAGGCAGTGCCGATGCTCGCGGTATTTCAGTGACGAACTAAGGGAACCCGTCGGGGGACAACCGGCCTCGCCGGGGCGGGAACCGGGCTATATGCCATGTTCAAACGTGGAGCCGATGACGGGAATCGAACCCGCGTATTCAGCTTGGGAAGCTGATGTTCTGCCATTGAACTACATCGGCGCTGTCGACAACGAAGGCTAGCATCCGGCGGCGGATCCGTTGGGCGAGTAGGGCGGCCACCAGCGACCCGACCGCGGGCGTCGACCCTGCCGCACAAATGCCCGCCGCCGCGGAAATGGCCGCTGTCCTGCAAATTCGAAGACGTGTGTTTATTCTTTCGTGATCATGTCGTAATGTGCCTGGGGTGGGTCGGCACAGCTTAGCCAAGAAGCGCCGTAAATCGCCGCTGCTCCTGGCAGGGGCGCTGGCCCCGGCTGCGGTGTTCTTCGCGGCGGCCGGCGATGACGCGCCTTTCGTGCCCCGTCCCATCGCGCAACCCGTTATTGGCGACGCCTCAGAGTGCTGCTTAGAAATCGTGCCGGCAAAGCCGGTGGGGATTGTGCTGGCGTCGGATGTGTCCCGCGGCGACGGCATGGATGCGCCCCTCGCGGCGTCCAGGTACCACACCCGATCCCGGTTCCTGCCGGCCGGGCTTACCCCCGAACAGGGCCTCCAGGTGAGGACGATCCTGGTCTCGCGCGCCATCACCGCAAAGTTCCCCCAGATCCACGAAATGGGCGGCGTGCGACCGGATCCGCTGCCCTGGCACCCGCTCGGTTTGGCGATCGACGTGATGATCCCCAACCCGCAGAGCGCCGACGGGATCGCCCTGGGCGACGAGATCGTCGCGTACGTCATGAGTAACGCGAAACGCTTCGGGATCCAGGACGCGATCTGGCGCGGCGTCTACTACACGCCGGGCGGCGCGCAACCGAGCCGGCTCGGGCATTACGACCACGTCCACGTCACCACCACCGGCGGGGGGTACCCCAAGGGTGGGGAGATGTATCTCGCCGACTGACCGCGCGACGGCGAGCAGCGGATAGGCTCGTCGCGTGCTGCTCTCCGATCGCGACCTCAGGGCCGAAATCACCGCAGGCCGGTTGGGCATCGACCCGTACGACGACGCCCTGGTGCAGCCGTCCAGCATCGACGTCCGCCTGGACTGCATGTTCCGCGTCTTCAACAACACCCGCTACACCCACATCGACCCCGCGAAGCAGCAGGACGAGCTGACGACGCTGGTCGAACCCGTGGACGGCGAGCCGTTCGTGCTGCATCCGGGGGAGTTCGTGCTCGGCTCCACGCTGGAACTGTTCACCCTGCCCGAGGACCTCGCCGGCCGGCTGGAAGGCAAATCGTCGCTGGGCCGGCTGGGGCTGCTGACGCATTCGACCGCCGGCTTCATCGATCCGGGCTTCAGCGGCCACATCACGCTGGAGCTGTCCAACGTCGCCAACCTGCCGATCACGCTGTGGCCGGGCATGAAGATCGGTCAGCTGTGCATCCTGCGGTTGACCAGCCCGGCCGAACACCCTTACGGCAGTTCGCAAGTTGGGTCGAAGTACCAGGGCCAGCGCGGACCCACGCCGTCGCGCTCCTATCAGAACTTCATAAGGTCTACATAGGTTCTGCGGGCCGCCCGCGCCCCCTTTCTGCGCGATACTTAGTTAGCCATGGTTTTTTTCCTCCGCCTAGCCGTGGTTCGCCTCGCAATACCTTTGGAGGGGTTGTCTTGGAAATCGTGCTCGGGGTGTCGATGGCACCGGCATCGATCCAAATGGTTGTCCTGGAAGGCGAATACGCCGACGGTGCCACCGTGGAAGAGGACGTCTTCGACGTCTCCGCCGCCGACGAGGCGGCCACCGCGAGCGCGTCCGACCAGGTGCTCGCCGCGATCCTGGGCACCCGGGAGGGCGCGGCCGACGCCGGGCTCGAGGTGTCGTCCATCGGTGTCACCTGGACCGACCAGCTCGAGGCGGCGGCGCTGCGCGACGCGCTTGCCGCTTACCGCATCGAAAACGTCATGTTGGTGTCCGCCTTTTTGGCGGCGACGGCGCTGGCCCAAAACGTCGGCGGCGCAATGGGTTACGAGCGAACGGCCGTGATGTTCGTGGAGCCCGACACCGCGACGCTCGCGGTCGTCGAGACTTCCGACGGCTCGATTCCCGACGTCTACAAGCAGCCGATCTATGCCGATTCCTACGACCAGGCCGCCGCCCAGCTCGGCGGCATGATCGCCGGGCTGGAAAAGCTGGAGGCCGCGCCGGACGGCGTGCTGGTGGTCGGCTCGGGCGTCGACATCGCCCCGCTGAAGCCGGCGCTGCAGACGGCGACCTCCCTCGCGGTGAGCGTGCCGGAGGAGCCGGAGACGGCGCTGGCCCGCGGCGCCGCCCTGGCCTCGGCCAACGCGCCGCTGTTCGCCTCGTCGACCGCCGCGCTTGCATACGCCCAAGATCCCGGCACCGGTGCCGTCGACCAGTACTCGCTGCCCGAATACCTCTATGTGCCGTTCGGGCCCGAGGCGGTCGACGACGAGCGGGCTTACAGCGCGGTACCGGACGAGGACGCGGACTCGCCGACCGTCGTCATCGAGAAGCTCTTTATGCCCGAAGAAAGCGAACCGCGGCGCCGGCCGGCCTTGCTGATCGGAAGCGGGTTGGCGGTCGCCGGCATCAGCGCGGTGCTGGCGCTCGAGATCGCGCTGGCGATCGGCATCCGCACGACCGGCACCGTCGCGCTGCAGCCCACCCCCGGGCAGCACCTGATCGTGCCGACGCAGGAGGCGCCTGCCCCCGTCCAGGCGTCGGCCCCGGCGGCGAAGCTCAACCTGCCCGAGCCGGTAGCGGCACCGAAGCCGATGACTCCGCAGTTCGCCGCGCCGCTGCCGGCGGCCCCTCCGCCGCCCGCGGCGCCGCCCATTCCCGCGGCCCCGGCTCCGGTGGTGCCGGTTCCCGTCGTGGTCCCCCCGATCGCGCCGGTGATCTTGCCCCCGATCCGCGTACCAGTTCCCAACCCGGTGCTGACGCCGCCGGTGATTGAGGGGCCGCCGCACGTGTCGGCCCCGCCACCTGTGCTGCCCCAACCGCCGGTGCACGTCCCCGAACCGCCACAGACCGGCGGCACGGGGCCCCAGTGGCCGCCGCACCAGACTCCGCCCGGGATGCCGAAGCCGCCTCCGGGGGCCCCACCCCCGATCGGCCCGCCACTGCCGTGACCGCCACCGAGAGGTCCGCCGCCGAACAGCCCACCCGGACCGCTGGGCGTACTGCCGCCGCCGCCGGAACCTGGGGCCGGGAGGTGCCCGCCGCCCAAGCCGCCGTCGCCCGGGGGCGAGGCGTGCCCGCCGCCCAAGCCGCCGGGGCCGGTACCCGGGGGCGGGACGTGCCCACCGCCGGAACCACCGGTGTCCGGGGGCGGCACGTGCCCTCCGCCGGAGCCACCCGTGCCGCTACCCGGAGGCGGCACGTGCCCACCGCCGGAGCCACCCGTGCCGCTACCCGGAGGCGGCACGTGCCCACCGCCGGAACCACCGGTGTCCGGAGGCGGCACATGCCCACCGCCGGAACCACCCGTGCCACTGCTGGGGGGCGGGGACGAGCCCTGCCCGGGCGGAGTCTGGTGCGGCGGCCACTGGGGCCCCGTGCCGCCGGTCTGTGGCGGTTCGGGGACGTGCACCGGCGGTTGGGGCAGCACAGGTGGCGGGGCCGACACGTGCGGCGGCCACAGCGGTGGCGGTGGCGGCAGCTTCGGCGGTGGTGGCGGCGGCGGTGGCCACAGCGGCGGTGGCGGCGGCGGGCACAAATAGCGCTTCGCGGCTGCCGGACGCGTCCAACTTCGCGCGCTAGGGTGGCGACGGGGTGTGGGGCCGTGATCGCGTCGAAAATCCGTCCGGCCAATTCTGGAAAGCGATGATGCCCCGCGGCGGGAACACAGCTGTCCCCGCACGACACGCAATCGATTTGGACGACTTGGAGGAGCGGTGGACGTCGTACTTGGCGTGTCTATGGCGCCCGAGACGGTCCGCATGGTGCTCGTCGAAGGCGAAGCTGCCGGCGGAGTGACCGTCGACCAGGACGGCTTTGAACTCGCCGATCAGACAACGGCGGTGGCCGCGGCGGACCGCGTGGTCGACGCGATTCTCGGCACACGGGAAAGCGCGGCCGCGGGTGGCTATCGGGTGAAATCGAGCGGCGTGACGTGGACGGATCAAGCCGAGGCGGCCGCGCTTCGAAATGCGTTGGCGGAGCGCAAGATCGAGGACGTCATGCTGGTGTCCGGCGTGATGGCTGCCGCGGCGCTGGCGCAGGCCGCGGGCAGTGCCACCAACTGCGCGCGCACCGCGCTGCTGTTCGTCGAGCCCAGCACCGCGACGCTGGCCGTCGTCGACACCGCCGACGGTTCGGTCGCCGACGTGCGCCGGCATGCGCTGCCCAGCAGCGACGGGGCGGCGCTGGCGCAGCTGGCCGCGTTGGCCTCGGGCGCCGAATCGATGAGGGCGCGCCCGGACGGGCTGTTCCTGGTGGGCTCGGACGTCGACATCCCGTACATCAAGCCGGCGCTCGAGTCGGCGACCTCGCTGTCGGTGACCACCCCCGAGGAACCCGAGATGGCGCTGGCCCGCGGCGCCTCGCTGGCGGCGGCCAACGCCCACCTGGGGGCGCCGTCGACGATCGCGATGCCCTACGCAGGACAACCCGCGACGGGCGGGCGCGAGCTCGCGTACAGCGCCGAAGCGGGCGACGCGGCCGCCCGGGGAGCCGAGTCCGCGGCGGACCGGGGCGATCGGCGCAGCCGGAAGCCGGTGCTGGCCGTCGTCGCCGCGACCCTGGTATTCGTCGGCGGTGTCCTGGCGCTCTCGCTGGCGCTGGCCTTCGACATCCGGCCCCACGCGCATCAGCGCCCCGACATCACCCAAAACGTCGTCGCCCCGGCAGTCCAGGCGCCACCACCACCCCCGTCGGCGCCCCCGCCGCCGGCATCCGTCCCGGTCGTCCCGCCCCCGCCGGCATCGCCCCAACCCGGACCCGGCCCGTCCCACAGCGATCAGTGGGACGACTGGCTGCATCGGCACCTGGGCGGCCACGGCATCCCTGTCCCCTAGCCCGCCCGCCGGGTGCCGAACACGCGTAAAATCGGGACACTAGGGGAAAACACGGTGGGGACTAAGTGACCTCTGGCGTTTTCGCGGGGTGCGGCGGCCACGTTCTCATCATCAGCGCTAGCAATCGAACGATGGAGGAGCTTTGGACACGGTACTTGGCGTGTCGATGGCGCCGACGGCAGTCCGAATGGTGCTGGTCGAAGGCCAGAATGGCGAAGGCGCCACCGTCGACGAAGACAATTTCGACGTTCCGCCCGAAGACGACGCGGCAACGCTCAGCGCGGCCAACCAGGTAGTCTCCGCGATCCTGGGCACCCGTCAGGGCGCGGCCGAGGGCGGCTACCAATTGGCATCGACCGGCGTCACATTCACGGACCCGATCGAGGCCGCCGCACTGCGGGACGCACTGGCCGCCCACAAGGTGGAGAACGTGATGTTGGTCTCGGCCTTCCTGGCCGCGGCCGCCCTCGCGCAAGCGGTGGGCAGCCAGACCAACTACTCGCAAACTGCCCTGCTGTACATCGAGCCGGACACCGCCACTCTGGCGGTCGTCAACAGCGCCGACGGGTCGATCGCCGACGTCCAGCGCCAGCCGCTGCCGGCCGACGACGAGGCCGCGGTGGCCCAGCTGGCCAGCATGGTGTCGCACGCGGAGACGCTGGAGACACGGCCGGACGGCGTGTTCGTCGTCGGCTCGGGCATCGACATCCCGCTGATCAAGCCCGCGCTGGAGGCGGCCACCTCACTGCCCTTGTCGGCGCCCGAGGAGCCCGAAACGGCGCTGGCCCGCGGGGCGGCGCTGGCGTCGGCGAACGCCCCGCTCTTCTCGTCGTCCACCGCGGCGCTGGCTTACGCCCAGGACCCGGGCACCGGCGCGATCAACCCGTTCGCGGTCGCGCCCGGTTACTTCGACACCCCGGGCACCCTGGGCAGGGACGCGCTCGCCTACAGCGCCGTGCCCGACGAGGTCGACGACCTCTACACCGGCGCGCACACCGGCGCCACCGAACTCGTCGACGCGGGATATCCCCAGCGCAGCTCGTTCCGGCTGGTCGGAGGCATCGTGGCGGGCGTCTTCGTCATCGGCGTGGTGGCGTTGGTCGTCTCGCTGGCGATCGCCATCCGGCCCACGGCTAACGTCCGGCCCAGCCCGAACCAGAACGTGGTCGTCGCGCCGACCCGGCCCGCCGATGCCGGGGATCGGCAGCGGGATCGGCACCGGAATGGGGGCCACCGCGGGTGGCGGAGCCGGGGCGGGCGCGACCGGGATCGGGGCGGTCGTCAACAGCGCCGACGGGTCGATCGCCGACGTCCAGCGCCAGCCGCTGCCGGCCGACGACGGTTCCGAGTC
>NZ_LZJA01000040.1:0-19860 GCF_001666785.1 Mycobacterium sp. E3305
GCTGGTTCCACGGGTGCCGCCGGTCCACGGCGTTGCCCAGCGGATCGGTCTTGACGAACATCTCCTGGTCGGTCCAGTCGTCGTAATACGAACTGCCCAACAGGATCCGGATGCCAAGGTTGATGTCGACCAGCGAGTGGGTGACCAGCTTGCCGTCGACCACCACGCCCGGGGTCACGAACATCGCGTTGCCCCAGCGCTCCATGTCCTTGTACGCGAAGTTGCACACCTCGGGGTCCTGGAAAGAGCCCCAGCAGCCGAGCAGCGTGCGGCGCAGTCCGACCTTCTCGTAACCGGGCAGCGCGGTGTAGAAGAAGTCGAACAGGTCGTCGTGCATGGGCACGACCTTCTTCATGAACTCCACGTAGCGCATCAGCCGGGTCATGTAGTCGGTCATCAGCTGGATGGTCGCGACGGTGCCGACCCCGCCGGGGTACAGCGTCGACGGGTGCACGTGGCGGCCCTCCATGAGGCAGAACATCTCTCGCGTCCAGCGGCTGACCTGAAGCGCTTCTCGGTAGAACTCGCCGGTGAACGGGTTGAGCGAGCGCATGATGTCGGCGATCGTCCGGTACCCGTGCGCGCCGGCCTGCGGGGCAGGCGTCTTCTCCGCCAGGGCGAGAACGCTCGGGTTGGTCTCGGAGACCATCTTTTCGCAGAAGTCCACGCCGACCAGGTTCTCCTGGAAGATGTTGTGGTCGAACATGTATTCCGCGGCCTCGCCCAGGTTGACGATCCACTCGCCCAGGTGCGGCGGCTTGACGCCGTAGGCCATGTTCTGCGCGTAGCACGAGCAGGTGGCGTGGTTGTCGCCGCAGATCCCGCAGATGCGGCTGGTGATGAAGTGCGCGTCGCGAGGATCCTTGCCCTTCATGAAGATCGAGTAGCCGCGGAAAATCGACGAGGTGCTGTGGCACTCGACGACCTCTCGGTTCTCGAAGTCGATCTTGGTGTAGATACCCAGGCTGCCGACGATTCTGGTGATGGGGTCCCAGGCCATGTCGACGAGTTGGCCGGGTTCCCGCTTGGCGTGCATGGGTTCAGGGGTGATGGTTGCCATTGCAGTACCGCTCTCCGCCCCCAGGGGCTCCAGTGATGAGAACGAAGCGCGCCGACCCGGTAGCCGAGGTGGCCTACCAGGTGCGGCGCGCCCCGGTGGTTAGTTGATCGCCGTTGTGGCGCCAGCGCGGCTCCTTGTCGACGGTGCGTCCCGTGATACCCCTCAGGTTGCGAATCACGGTGCCGTACAGTCCCGACGCGGTGCTCGATAACTTGCCGCCCGGCGGTTCGTCCATGAAGGGCATGAACTTGTCGGGGAACCCCGGCATGGTGCATCCGATGCAGATGCCACCCACGTTGGGGCAGCCGCCGACACCGTTGATCCATCCGCGCTTGGGCACGTTGCACTTGACGACCGGGCCCCAACAGCCCAGTTTCACAATGCATTTCGGCGATCCGTATTCGGTGGCGAAGTCGCCCTGCTCGTAGTACCCAGCCCGGTCACAACCCTCATGGACGGTGTTGCCGAACAGCCACTTGGGCCGCAGCGCATCGTCGAGCGGAATCATCGGCGCCTGACCGGTCGCCATGTAGAGCAGGTAGGTCAGCGTCTCGGACAGGTTGTCGGGATGGATCGGGCAGCCCGGCACGCACACGATCGGGATGCCGGCCTTGCTCTTCCACTCCCACCCGAGATAGTCGGGTACGCCCATCGCCCCCGTCGGATTGCCGGCCATGGCGTGGATGCCGCCGTAGGTGGCGCACGTGCCGACCGCGACGATCGCGGTGGCCTTGGGCGCCAGCCGGTCGAGCCATTCGCTGGTGGTCATCGGCTGGCCGGTCGCGGGGTCGTTGCCGAACCCGCACCAGTAGCCCTCGTCCTTGAGCTTCTCGTTGGGGATGGATCCTTCGACGACGAGCACGAAGGGTTCCAGCTCGCCGCGATCGGCCTTGAAGAACCACGACAGGAAGTCGTCTGCCCCGCCATTGGGGCCGCACTCGAAATCGATTAGGGGCCAGTGCACAGCGACCTTCGGAAGCCCCGGTAGAGCCCCCAGGGCGATCTCCTCGACCGAGGGTTGGGTGGCGGCAGTCAACGCCACCGAATCGCCGTCACAACTGAGCCCCGCATTAATCCAGAGAACGTGGATCAACGTTTCTTCTGCTTTGACTGCTGCTTCTGTTGGCATGCTGCAGCTTTCCGGGGCCGGGCTGAGACCCCTGCGCCGCCGGAGTCGACCGTCGGCCCACTTGCGCAGCGCTAATTTTTGGGTCTACTCCTCGCCGCCGAGCGTGTCAACGGTTCTGCGGCACCAACTAGTTAGACAACCGTTGCATAATTTTTCGGTCTGCGGCGCGGGGGGTGGCGACCGGGCCGGTGGCCGGAAAATCATGCGAATCGCTTGCAAAATGGGCGGTCAGGCCGCCGGCCCGGCGGCGAATCGCCGCAGCCAGCCAAACCATGCGGCCATCCCGGCTCCGGTGCGCGCACTCAGCGGCAGGATTGCCGCGGTCGCATTGACCTTGCGCACGTGGGCGATGTATTCGTCGACGTCCACGTCGAGGTAGGGAACCAAGTCAATCTTGTTGAGCAGCACCACATCCACGGAACGGAACATCACCGGATACTTCAGCGGCTTGTCCTCGCCCTCGGTCACCGAGTACACCATGGCCTTGGCGTGCTCGCCGACGTCGAACTCCGCCGGGCAGACCAGGTTGCCGACGTTCTCGATGATCACCAGGTCCAGCGCGGGAAGGTCGAGACCGGGCAGGGCGCGATTCACCATCGGCGCGTCGAGATGGCATTCACCGCCAAAACCGTTGCTGGTGTTGAGCAGTGAGATCTGGGCGCCACGCCCCCGGAGCTTGGCCGCGTCGAGATCGGTGGCGATGTCGCCTTCGATCACCCCGATGGCAAGCTCGCCGGCGAGCTCGTCGAGCGTGGCCTGCAGGATGGTCGTCTTGCCCGATCCCGGCGAACTCATCAGGTTCAGCGTGCGCACCCCGTTGTCTTCGAACGCCGCCCGGTTGGCGTCGGCGAGGAGGTCGTTCTCGGCGAAGATCGCCTCCAGCACGTCGACCCGCTGCTTGCCGGTCCGGTACTGGCCGTGGTCGCCGTGCCGGTGATCCGGATCGTCGTGCTCGTGGGAGTGCACCGTTCCGTCGTCATGCCGATGAAATCTGCCCATGGTCAAATCCGTTCGGAAAAGGCGCTTTTCATGAGACGTCCAGCGACGTAACCAAGAACTCGTTGCCGTGCAGCACCTCGACGTCGGAACTGTCGCACCGCGGGCACCAGATCGACCAGGCGGATGTGATCTCCGATCGCCGGCCGCAGGCGCGGCAGCTCACCTCGGCGCCGACGCACTCGAGTTCCAGCTCGGCCTCCGGCATGTTCTCGGCGTCGCGCACCAGCGTCCAGCAGAACGAGAGCGATTCGGGCACCACCTGGCGCAGAGCGCCGATCCGCACCCGCACCACGTCGACGTGCCGGCCGTCGGCATGGGTCTTGGCCACATCGGCGATCGCTTCACAGAGCGACAGCTCATGCACCGCCGATCACCGGCGTCCGCCGCGGTCTCATGAGCACTGTTCTACACCGAACGCCCCGCGTGCGCAGCAGTGTCAGGGGGAGGGCGTCCACTTCTGTTCCAGCCGGCCGTAGCGCCAGAACAGCACGGCGGCCGCCCAGGTGATGACGAACGCGCCCACGACGAAATAGCCGACGGTGTTGAGGTCCAACCCGCCGATCCAGTTCCAGAACGGGCCGCGCCAGCCGAATTGCTCGGCGAACAGCGCGAGGAGTTCGACGCTGCCGATCAGCAGCGCGACCACGACCGACAGAGCGGTGATGGTGATGTTGTAGTAGATCTTGCGGACCGGGTTGGAAAAGGCCCAGCCATAGGCGAAGTTCATGAACGAGCCGTCGATGGTGTCCAGCAGGCACATCCCGGCGGTGAAGAGCACCGGCAGACACAGGATGGCGTACCAGGGCAGCCCGGCGGCGGCACTGGTGCCGGCGAGGACCAGCAGCGCGATCTCGGTCGCCGTGTCGAAGCCGAGTCCGAACAGCACCCCGACGGGGTAGGAGTGCCACGACTTGGTGATCGATCTGGTGAAGCGGCTGAGAAACCGGTTCATCAGGCCGCGGCTGTCCAGCTGCCGTTCCAGTTCGGCGCCGTCGGTTTCGTGGTCGTAGTCGCCACGGCGCAGCCGGGCGAACACCCGCAGGATGCCCACCAGCACGACGACGTTGAGGAGGGCGATCGCATAGAGGAACACACCGGAGACGCCGGTGCCGATCAGCCCCGTGTAGTGGTGCAGCGCCGACGAGTCGTCCCGGACCGGCCCGACGATCGTCTTGACTCCGGAGGCCAGTAGGACCGCCAGCGCGAAGACCACCGTGGAATGTCCGAGCGAGAAGAAGAACCCGACCGCGAGCGGTCGCTGTCCGTCGTTCATCAGCTTGCGGGTGGTGTTGTCGATGGCGGCGATGTGGTCGGCGTCGAACGCGTGCCGCATACCCAGGGTGTACGCCGTCAGCCCGATGCCCACACCAAATGCCTTGCCGCCGAGGCTCAGTTGCGCCGGGGCCACCAGGGCCACCAAGGTGAGCCAGCCGATCAGATGGAGCGCGACGATGACCGCCAGCATCGAGGCGAGACGCCACCACTCCGCCGCCGTCAAGGCGGTGCGAAGCTTGGTCGTCCATGACGGCCACCAGTCGGGCTCAGTACCGGCCACTGTGGTCCTTCCGGCATGAGGGAACAACCGGGTCGACTGTATGTGCGTTCGCCGACTAGATGCAAGTCGCTCGCAGGAAACCCGGCGCCCGGTGCGGGAGGTGAATTCGGCCGAAAACTGGCGCGCCCCGCCGGGCGGCGCGACACTGGGCGGGTGACGCCGAAGCCGTCGGCTCTGGACCCTTCCGTCGCCGCGCGGATCGGTGATCTGCTGCGCGCCCGGGGGCTGCGGCGGATGTCCTCGCGCATTCAGGTGCTGGCGGTGCTCGAGCCCGTCGACGGGCACCTGCCGGTCGCGGAAATCCACGAGCGGGTGCGCGCCGCGCTGCCGCACGGCGCCCATGCCCCCGACGTGGCGACCATCTATCGCACGGTGACCACCCTGGTCGGGCAGGGGATGCTGCACGCGCTGACCCTCGACGGCGGTGTCACCACCTACGGGATGGCCACCGCGCCACACCACCACGCCGTGTGTACGTCGTGCGGCTCGATCATCGAGGTGCCCGCCCGGCAGCTCAGCTCGGCCCTCGAGCACGCGATGGCGGGCAGCTCCTTTGCGCTCTCGGAGGCGGCGGGGCTGACGCTGCACGGGCTGTGCCCCGAGTGCCAGGACGGCAAGGGGCCACTCAAACGTTCGGGGCGCTGACCACGAGCCCGATGGTGGCGACCCGCTGCGCCCGGCTGAGCCGCGCTGGCGATCGCCACTAGGCCGAATGGTGGCGACCCGCTGCGCCCGGCTGCGCCGCGCTGGCGATCGCCACGAGCCCGATGGTGGCGACCCGCTGCGCCCGGCTGCGCCGCGCTGGCGATCGCCACTAGTACAGATCCAGCAGAGCGTTCTCGACCACTTCCGGCAGCCCGGGATGAATCCAGTACTGCCCACGGGCCATCTGCGGGGCGGTCAGCCCGAAGCTCATCGCCTGGATCAGCGGCTGGATGATCGATGACGCCTGGGGACCCATGATGTGCGCGCCCAGCAGCCGCCCGGTTCTTCGCTCGGCGATTAGCTTGACAATCCCGGTGGTGTCCTCCATGGCCCAACCGTAGGCGACGTCACCGTAGTCGTGTATAGCGACGGATACGTCGAATCCCTTTGCCATTGCCTGATTTTCGGTCAGGCCGACGGCCGCCAGCTGGGGATCGGTGAATACCGCCGATGGCACGTAGCGGTGATCCGTGGTGACCATCGCATCGGTGTCGTCCCAGTCGCGGAGGATGTTGTGCCCCACGACACGGGCCTCGTGGTTGGCGACGTGCTTGAGCTGGTACGGCGAGGAGACATCGCCGAGAGCGAAAACCCCACGGGCGGAGGTGCGTTGGTATTCGTCGACCACCACCCGGCCATTCTCGACGTCGACGCCGGCCTGTTCGGCATCCAGCAGGTCGGCGTTGGGCACGCGCCCGGTCGCGACCAGGAGCAGGTCCGCGTTAAGGGTCGATCCGTCGTCCAGTTGCAGGGCGACGCCGGAATCGTGGCTGGTGCCGCCCACGACGTTGCGGTGGGTGCGAAGTTCCCATTTGGCCGCCGCGATGCGGGTGAAGCGTTTGCAGAGGGTGTCGTCACAGTGTCGCAGCATCGAGCTGCCGCGGATGACCAACGTCACGCGCACGCCGAGGGCGGAGAAGACATGCGCGAATTCCGCTGCCACGAAGCCACTCCCGACGATCACCAGGTGTTCGGGCAACTCCGGGATCCGCATGATCGTGTCGCTGGTGTGGTAGGCGACGCCGCAGTCGAGGATCGCCGGCGGGATGACCGGCCGCGACCCCGCCGCGATCACCACCTGGTCGGCGGTGAACTCCTCACCGGCGTCGGTGCGCAACAGGTAGCGTCCGTCGGGCTGGACCGGCCCGAATCGGGCGTGCCGGCTGTACAAGTCGACGTTGGGCGACGCGCGGCGATAGTCTTCCCCGCTCATCGAGATCGGATCGATGCGCCCGAAGATGCGCGAGACGATGTCGTCCCAGCGCACCCGGTCGACGTGCGCGTCGACCCCGTAGCGCGCGGCGTCCCGGATCGTCGTGGCGACCTCGGCGGCGTAGACGAACATCTTGGTCGGGATGCAGCCGACGTTGAGGCAGGTGCCGCCGAACGTGCCGTGCTCGCAGAGCGCAACTCGTTTACCGTTGAAGCGATCGTCGAGAAGGCTGTTGCCCGAGCCGCTTCCGATGATCGCGATGTCGTAGGTCTCCACCCCGTCACCCCTTCTTCGAAGACGTGCGGTCGGCGTTGAGGTAGTGGTCCAGCCAGCGGTCGAGCTGGCGATAGGCCGCCTGCCGCGGCTGCGGCAGCGACAGGAAAACGTCGTGTTTGGCGTCGTCGATCGGAACGATGGTGCTGTGGTTCCCGATGCAGCCGGCCCGTCGGGCGATCTGGGTGACGTCGAGAACCGCATCGCCGCGTTGCATGGACGCCGCGTCGCTGGTTTCTCGCACAGTGTGATCCGAACGCAGGATCAGGTTGGGCACCCCGACGTCCAGTCCGCGGTGCAGCCGGGCGTGGCCGCGGCGAATGGCGTGCAGCCAGCCGAGGGTGATGGGGAAGCCGCCCACCGGTTTCCACTGCAGGTTGTAGTCGAACTCGCCGTGGTAGTCGCGGTGCAGCGTGGTGCCGTAGCCGCCCTCGGTCGGCGTCCGGACCACCCCCTTGGACCGAACCCGGGACAGGCCCGCGATCAGCGTCGAGGTCACGGAGTGGCGCAGGACCGCCGGGCCGTGCAGGTCCAGGAACGGGCTGTTGAGCACCAAACCCCCGATGCCGGCGTGCGCCGCCGCATCGCGCCGGCGAAGCCGGTCCAGCCACAACGACACGATGAGCCCGCCGGAGGAATGGCCGTACACCAGGACCTTGGCGGGCCGGTCTTGGTCGCGAATGGCCGCCAGCGCGTGTTCCAGCTCGGCGTCGTAGTCGTCGAGGTTGGTGATGAAGTGGGGCGTCTGACCGTCGCGGCGTGAACGGCCGCACTTCTGGAGGTCCAGCGCGTAGAAGGCGAAGCCGCGATCGGCGAAGTGATCGGCCAGCGCGGTGTTGAAGAAGTAGTCGGTGTAGCCGTGCACGGCGAGCACCGCGTGGCCGGTCCCCGAGGGGCCGGTGGGCTCGCCGCGCCGGATCAGCGTCGCGACGATCTCGCCCTCGCCGACCGGGTCGGGCCCGAGGGGGATGGTGCGCTGCCAATAACCGGGCAGGACGTCGGGCACCCAGCCAGTCACGAGGCCAGCTTAGAGGTTTTGCTGGTCGCCGGGAGCCGCACGCCGTTCGCGCCCGGTTGTCCTCGGGATAGCCTGGGGACCGGCGCAGTCGAGGGAAGGACCAGGAGCAGTTGTCGTCGCTAGCCCGAACCGCACGGACTGACGTCGTGCTGGTGGGCGCGGGCATCATGAGCGCGACGCTCGGTGCGTTGCTGCGCCGGCTGCAGCCGGACTGGTCGATGACCATTGTCGAACGGCTGGACGCCGTCGCCGCGGAGAGCAGCAGTCCCTGGAACAACGCCGGCACGGGGCACTCGGCGCTGTGCGAGCTCAACTACACGCCGCAAAATCCCGATGGCTCGATCGACATCACCAAAGCGGTGCGGATCAACGAGCAGTTCCAGGTGACCCGGCAATTCTGGGCCTACGCCGTAGAAAACGGGATCCTGACCGATACCGGCTTCTGCAACCCGATCCCTCACGTGAGTTTCGTGCGCGGGGCGCAGCGCGTCGAGTTCTTACGCCGTCGGCAACGGGCGTTGGCTGCCAACCCGCTGTTCGCGGGCACCGAATTCATCGACGACGCCGACGAGTTCGCCCGCCGGCTGCCGTTCATGGCCGCCAAGCGCGGCTTCGCCGAACCGACCGCGCTCAACTGGGCCCCCCACGGCACCGACGTCGACTTCGGCGCGCTGGCCCGCCAGCTCATCGGCTACTGCGTGCAGGACGGGGCGAGCGCGCTGTTCGGCCACGAGGTCCGCGATCTGACCCGGCAATCGGACGGCAGCTGGACGCTGCTGGTTCGCAATCGCCGCACCGGCGAAAAGCACCGGCTGAACGCCAAATTCGTCTTCGTCGGCGCCGGTGGCGACACGCTGCCGTTGCTGCAGAAGTCCGGCATCAAGGAGGTCAGGGGCTTCGCCGGGTTCCCGATCGGCGGCCGGTTCCTGCGCACCGACAATCCGGCGCTCACCGCCGCCCACCGGGCCAAGGTGTACGGGGTTCCGGCGCCGGGGGCCCCACCGCTCGGCGCGCTGCACCTGGACCTGCGGTTCGTCAACGGGAAGTCATGGTTGGTGTTCGGGCCGTACGCGGGGTGGTCACCGAAGTTCTTGAAACACGGCCGCCTGTCCGACCTGCCGCGCTCGGTGAAACCGGACAACGCTCTGTCCATGCTCGGGGTCGGCCTCACCCAGCTGACGCTGGTCAACTACCTGCTCGGCCAACTGCGGCTGTCCGAACCCGACCGCATCGCCACCCTGCGCGAATTCGCTGCCAGCGCAGTCGATTCCGACTGGGAGCTGACGGTCGCCGGTCAGCGGGTACAAGTGATCCGGCGGGACAGACGCAAGGGGGGCGTGCTGGACTTCAGCACCACCGTGCTGGCCGCCGCCGACGGCAGCATCGCGGGACTGCTGGGAGGTTCGCCTGGGGCGTCGACGGCCGTGTCCGCCATGCTCGAGGTGCTCGCGCGGTGCTTCGCCGGCCGCTACGGCTCCTGGCTGCCGAGGCTCAAGGAGATGGTGCCGTCGCTGGGCGTCGAGCTTTCCCGCGAGCCGGCGTTGTACGACGAGGTGTGGTGCTGGAGCACCGAGGTGCTGCGGTTGAGGTCCGATTCGGGGGTCCGGTCATGAGTGAAGCGTTGCGTCGGTCCTGGGCCAAAGACCTTGGCGCCCGTACCCTTTACGAGCTGCTGAAGCTGCGAGTCGAGGTGTTCGTGGTGGAGCAGGCCTGCCCGTACCCGGAGCTGGACGGGCGCGACCTGCTCGCCGAAACCCGGCACTTCTGGCTGGAGACCCCCGAGGGCGAGGTGATCTGCACGCTGCGGTTGATGGAGGAACATGCCGGCGGCCAGAAGTCGTTCCGGATCGGCCGGTTGTGCACCAAACGCAGCGCGCGCGGGCAGGGCCACACCACCCGGCTGCTGCGCGCCGCCCTGGCCGAGGTGGGCGACTACCCGTGCCGGATCGACGCGCAGACATACCTGGCCGACATGTACGCCCAACACGGATTCGTCCGCGCGGGTGAGGATTTCGTCGACGACGGCATTCCCCACGTGCCGATGCTCAAGCCTTCGCGACCAGCTCCGCCCCAGGCGGACATCCCGCCCGCGACGTCGTCGGGCGGGCCCGGCTCGGGCCTCACGGAGCTAGCGTGAAGCCGTATCCGTTCAGCGCGATCGTCGGGCACGAGCAGCTGCGCCTCGCGCTGCTGCTGTGCGCCGTGCGCCCGGAGATCGGCGGTGCGCTGATCCGGGGCGAGAAGGGCACGGCGAAGTCGACGGCCGTGCGTGGCCTGGCCGCGCTGCTGTCGGCCGCGACCAACGGCGACGGGGCCGGCCTCGTCGAAATGCCCCTCGGCGCAACCGAAGACCGGGTGGTCGGCTCGCTGGACCTCCAGCGGGTGCTGCGCGACGGCGAGCACGCATTTTCACCGGGGCTGCTGGCTCGCGCGCACGGCGGCGTGCTCTACGTCGACGAGGTCAACCTGCTGCACGACCATCTGGTGGACGTGCTGCTCGACGCCGCGGCGATGGGCCGGGTGCACATCGAACGCGACGGCATCTCCCATTCGCACGAGGCCCGGTTCGTGCTCATCGGCACCATGAACCCGGAGGAGGGCGAACTGCGTCCGCAGTTGCTGGACCGGTTCGGTCTCACCGTCGACGTGCACGCGTCGCGCGATGTCGACGTCCGCGTGGAGGTGGTCCGGCAGCGCATGGCCTACGAGGCGGACCCCGACGCGTTCGTCGAGCGATACGCCGACGCCGAGGCGGAACTGGCCCGGCGCATCGCGGACGCGCGCGCGCTGGTCGGCGAGGTGGTGCTGCCGGACAACGAATTACGGCGCATCGCAGCGGTGTGCGCCGCGTTCGACGTCGACGGGATGCGCGCCGATCTGGTGGTGGCCCGCACCGCCGCCGCACACGCCGCGTGGCGGGGAGCCAAGGCCGTGGAGGAGCAGGATGTCCGGGTGGCCGCCGAGCTGGCGTTGCCGCATCGGTGCCGCCGCGACCCGTTCGACGATCCGGGCATCGACCGCGACCAGCTCGATCAGGCGCTGGCGCAAGCCGGTGACGATGAGCCCGAGCCGGACCCCGACCCGCCGGGCGGCGGGCAGTCCGCGGAAGGCGCTGCGGAGCAACCAAATTCATCGGCGGCCCAGAAGCCGCAACCGCCGCGCCCCAGCGCGCCGCCGTCGAAAACCTTTCGCGCCCGGGCGTTGACGGTGCCCGGGGTTGGCGACGGCGCGCCCGGGCGCCGGTCGCGGGCGCGCAACGCCACCGGCAGCGTGATCGCGGCCGCCGACGGCGGCGACACGAACTCCGGCGCGCACGGCCTACACCTCTTCGCCACCCTGCTCTCGGCCGCCGAGCGGGCCGGCGCCGGGCCGTTGCGCCCGGGCCCGGACGACGTGCGACGGGCGATCCGCGAGGGGCGTGAAGGCAACCTGGTCATCTTCGTCGTAGACGCCTCGGGTTCGATGGCGGCGCGCGACCGCATGGCCGCGGTCAGCGGGGCGACGTTGTCGCTGCTGCGCGATGCCTACCAGCGCCGCGACAAGGTCGCCGTGATCACGTTTCGCCAGAACGAGGCGCGGCTGCTGCTGCCGCCCACCTCGTCGGCGCACATCGCCGGCCGGCGGCTGGCCCGATTCGACACCGGCGGCAAGACCCCGTTGGCCGAGGGCCTGCTCGCGGCGCGCGAATTGATCGTTCGGGAGAAGGCGCGTGATCGGGCCCGGCGGTCCCTGGTGGTGGTGCTCACGGACGGCCGGGCCACGGCCGGACCGGACCCGTTGGGCCGCAGCCGGGCGGCGGCCGCCCGCCTGGTGGCCGAGGGCGCCGCCGCGGTGGTCGTGGACTGCGAAACGTCTTATGTGCGACTGGGCTTGGCCGAGCGGCTGGCCCGCCAGCTGGGCGCGCCGGCCGTGCGCCTCGAACAGCTGCACGCGGACTCCCTGACGCGCGCCGTGCGAAACGCGGCCTGAGAAAGGTAACCGCTGATGCCACAAGGCCGACCGGTCCAGGTGCCCGACGACGGGCTGAGCACCAGGGCCCGGCGCAACACCCCGGTCTTGGCGGTGCACACCGGCCCGGGCAAGGGCAAGTCGACCGCGGCGTTCGGAATGGCGTTGCGCGCGTGGAACGCCGGGCTCTCCGTGGCCGTGTTCCAGTTCGTCAAGAGCGCCAAGTGGAAGGTGGGCGAGGAGGCCGCGTTCGCCCAACTCGGTCAGGTGCACCAGCAGCACAACGTCGGTGGGCCCGTCGAATGGCACAAGATGGGCGCGGGGTGGTCGTGGTCCCGCAAGGCGGGCAGCGAGCTCGATCACGCGGCGGCCGCCGCCGACGGGTGGGCGGAGATCGCGCGCCGCCTCGCCGGGCAGCGCCACGACTTCTACGTGCTGGACGAGTTCACCTACCCGCTGAAATGGGGCTGGGTGGACGTCGACGAGGTGGTGGACACGCTGCTGGCGCGCCCCGGCCATCAGCACGTCGTCATCACCGGTCGCGATGCCCCGGAGCGGTTGATCGAGGCCGCCGACCTCGTCACCGAGATGACCAAGGTCAAGCACCCGATGGACGCGGGGCGCAAGGGGCAGAAGGGCGTCGAGTGGTGAGTGTCCCCGCCGTCGTCGTCGCCGCTCCGGCGTCGGGCAGCGGAAAGACAACGGTCGCAACGGGTTTGATTGGCGCCCTGCGGCGCGCGGGTCATGTCGTGGCGCCGTTCAAGGTCGGCCCCGACTTCATCGACCCCGGCTATCACGGCCTGGCCGCCGGACGTCCCGGCCGCAACCTGGACCCGGTGCTCGTCGGCGAGAACCTCGTCGGCGCGCTGTACGCACACGGCGCGGGCGGCGCGGACATCGCGGTTATCGAGGGGGTGATGGGGCTCTTCGACGGGCGGATCGGCCCGGTCTCGACCGGCCCCGCCGAGGGTTCCACCGCGCACGTGGCCGGCCTGTTGGGCGCGCCGGTGATCCTGGTCGTCGACGCCCGCGGGCAGAGCCACAGCATCGCGGCATTGCTGCACGGGTTTTCGACCTTCGATGTCGCGACGCGGGTCCGCGGCGTGATCCTCAACCGGGTCGGTTCGGCCCGGCACGAACACGTGCTACGGCAGGCCTGCGAGCAGACCGGCGTCGCGGTGTTGGGGGCCATCCCGCGGGCCGCCGAATTGGAGCTGCCCACAAGGTATCTGGGCCTCGTCACCGCGGTGGAGTACGGGCGGCGTGCGCGGCTTGCGGTCGAGGCGATGACCGACCTGGTCGCGCGCCACGTCGACCTGGCGGCCGTGGCGGCGGTCGCCGCCGGCCGCGCGGGCCCGGCGTGGGACCCGGCGACGGCGGTGGGGGAGGCACCCGGCGAGCGCGCCACCGTGGCGATGGCCGCGGGGAAGGCGTTCACCTTCGCCTACGCTGAGCACGCCGAGCTGCTTTCCGCCGCCGGCGCCGACGTGGCCGAATTCGACCCGCTCGCTGACCCATTGCCCGACGGCACCGACGCGGTGGTGCTGCCCGGCGGCTTCCCGGAACAGTTCACCGCCGAACTCTCGGCCAACGAGGTGGTGCGCCGCCAGATCAACGAGCTGGCCGCCGCGGGCGCGCCGATCCACGCCGAATGCGCCGGCCTGATCTACCTGGCCAGCGAACTCGACGGCCATCCGATGTGCGGCGTGCTGGCGGGGTCGGCGCGGTTCACCCCGCACCTGACGCTGGCCTATCGCGACGCCGTCGCGGTGGCCGACTCGCCGCTCTACGCCGCCGGACAGCGGGCGGTTGGGCACGAATTTCACCGCACCGCAGTCACTTTCAGCGACAGCTACCAGCCGGCGTGGGTGTACCGGGGCAACGACGTGGACGCCGTGCGCGACGGCGTCGTGCACGCCGGCGTGCACGCGTCGTACCTGCACACCCATCCGGCCGCGGCGCCGCAAGCCGTCGCGCGGTTCGTCGCGCACGCGGCCGCCCGCCGCGCCGGGCCCAAAGACAACAGCCACTGGTTCTGATGGTGGCGACCCGCTTCGCCCGGCGTCCCGCCGCGCTCGCGGTCGCCACTGGTTCTGATGGTGGCGACCCGCTTCGCCCGGCGTCCCGCCGCGCTCGCGGTCGCCACTAGTTCTGATGGTGGCGACCCGCTTCGCCCGGCGTCCCGCCGCGCTCGCGGTCGCCACTAGGCTTGCCCGGTGACCGAGAACGCCTACCTCGCCGGACTGCGCCTGGCCGGCAAGAAGGTCGTCGTCGTCGGCGGCGGCTCGGTCGCCCAGCGCCGGCTGCCCCTGCTCATCGCGAGCGGCGCCGACGTCCACGTCATCTCCCGCAGCGCCACCAGGTCGGTCGAGGCGATGACCGGAATCACGTTGTCCCTGCGGGAATACCGCGACGGTGACCTCGAGGGCGCCTGGTACGCCATCGCCGCCACCAACGACCCGCACGTGAACGCGGCCGTCGTCGCCGAGGCCGAACGCCGCCACCTGTTCTGCGTTCGCGCCGACATCGCCGTGGAGGGGACAGCGGTGACGCCGGCGTCCTTCCGTTACGAAGGGTTATCGGTCGGCGTGCTGGCCGGCGGCGAGCACCGCCGCTCCGCCGCGATCCGGTCGGCCATCCGGGAGGCGCTGCAAACCGGGCTCATCGCCCAGGACAGCACGGTGAGCTCCGACGTCGTGCGCGGCGGGGTGGCACTCGTCGGCGGCGGCCCGGGTGACCCCGAACTGATCACAGTGCGCGGGCGCCGGCTGCTGGCACACGCCGACGTCGTCGTGGCCGATCGGCTGGCGCCGCCGGAGCTGCTGGCCGAGCTGCCGCCCCATGTGGAGGTCATCGACGCCGCCAAGATCCCGTACGGGCGGGCGATGGCGCAGGACGCCATCAACGACGTCATGATCGAGCGCGCCCGCTCCGGGAAGTTCGTCGTCCGCCTCAAGGGCGGGGACCCGTTCGTCTTCGCCCGCGGCTACGAGGAAGTGCTGGCGTGCGTCGACGCCGGGATCCCGGTCACCGTCGTGCCAGGTGTGACCAGCGCCATAGGAGTGCCGGCCCTCGCCGGCGTTCCGGTCACCCACCGGGCCACAAATCACGAATTCGTGGTGGTCAGCGGCCATCTGGCGCCCGATCATCCCGAATCGTTAGTGAATTGGAATGCGTTGGCCGCGATGTCGGGGACCATCGTTTTGCTGATGGCCGTGGAACGCATCGAACTTTTCGCCGACGTGCTGATAAAGGGCGGTCGACCTGCGGATACCCCGGTGCTGGTGGTCCAGCATGGGACGACGGCCGATCAGCAGACTTTGCGGGCGACTCTCGCCGACACGCCCGAAAAGATCCGCGCCGAGGGCATCCGACCTCCCGCGATCATCGTGATCGGGCCGGTGGCCGCTTTCGGGCTTTAAACGATTCTTAAGATTACTGTAAGGTAACCCTTTATGACGGCCCTCAACGAAACCGAGCGCGCGATGCGGAACTTCACGTCCGCGCGCCCCGATCGTCCGGCCCCGGCGCGCTCCTCGCGCCCGGCGGAGACCGCCTCCACGCGCATCAGCAAGTATTACCCGGCCTGGCTGCCTTCCCGCCGCTTCATCGCGGCCGTGATCGCCATCGGCGGTATGCAGCTGCTGGCGACCATGGACAGCACCGTCGCGATCGTCGCGCTGCCCAGGATCCAGAACGAACTGAGCTTGTCCGACGCGGGCCGCAGCTGGGTGATCACCGCGTACGTGCTGACGTTCGGTGGGCTGATGCTGCTGGGCGGCCGGCTGGGCGACACCATCGGGCGCAAGCGCACCTTCATCGTCGGCGTCGCGCTGTTCACCATCTCCTCGGTTTTGTGTGCGGTCGCCTGGGACGAGGCGACCATGGTCATCGCGCGGCTCTCACAGGGCGTGGGGTCCGCCATCGCCTCGCCGACCGGGCTGGCGCTGGTGGCGACCACGTTCCCGAAGGGTCCGGCCCGTAACTTCGCGACCGCGGTGTTCGCCGCGATGACCGCCATCGGTTCGGTGATGGGCCTGGTGGTCGGCGGGGCGCTGACCGAGGTGTCGTGGCGGCTGGCTTTCCTGGTGAACGTGCCGATCGGGCTGGTGATGATCTACCTGGCCCGCACCGCGCTGCGCGAGACCAACCGCGAGCGGATGAAACTCGACGCGACGGGGGCCATGCTGGCCACGCTGGCGTGCACCGCGGCCGTCTACGCCTTCTCGATGGGGCCGGAGAAGGGCTGGGTGTCGATCACCACCATCGGCTCGGGCGTAGTGGCGATGGGCGCGGCGCTGGCATTCATCATCGTGGAGCGCACCGCCGAAAACCCCGTCGTCCCCTTCAGCCTGTTCCGCGACCGCAACCGGCTGGTCACCTTCGCCGCGATCTTCCTCGCCGGCGGCCTGATGTTCAGCCTGACCGTGTGCATCGGCCTGTACGTGCAGGACATCCTCGGCTACAGCGCGCTGCGCGCCGGCGTCGGCTTCATCCCGTTCGTCATCGCGATGGGGATCGGCCTGGGAGTGTCTTCACAACTGGTGTCGCGGTTCTCGCCGCGGGTGCTGACCATCGGCGGCGGCATCCTGCTGTTCTGGGCGATGCTCTACGGCTGGGGCTTCATGCACCGCGGGGTGCCCTACTTCCCCAACCTGGTGCTGCCCATCATCGTCGGCGGCATCGGCATCGGCATCTGCGTCGTCCCGCTGACGCTGTCGGCCATCGCCGGAGTCGGTTTCGACCAGATCGGCCCGGTGTCGGCGATCGCGTTGATGCTGCAGAGCCTCGGCGGCCCGCTGGTGCTCGCGGTCATCCAGGCCGTCATCACCTCCCGCACGCTGTACCTGGGCGGCACCACCGGCCCGGTGAAGGTCATGAACGACCTCCAGCTGCACGCGCTCGACCAGGGCTATACCTACGGCCTGCTATGGGTGGCGGGGGTGGCCGTCGTCGTCGGCGGGGCGGCGCTGCTGATCGGCTACACGCCGGCGCAGGTGGCCCACGCGCAAGAGGTCAAGGAAGCGATCGACGCCGGCGAGCTGTAAGGCGGCAGGCCGCCCTGGCGGCCAACTCCAATGTCCTTGCGCCGGATTCGATAGCGCGGGCGATATCAAATCCGCGGATCCTGGCATGGGTCCTCGGCTGCCAGGCGCCCACCCCTGACAAGTTAGGCTGGCCCGCTGTGATCACCCGGATGTCCGAGCTCTTTGTGCGCACGTTGCGCGACGATCCCGCCGACGCCGAAGTGCCCAGCCACAAGCTACTGATCCGGGCCGGCTACATCCGGCCCGTCGCGCCCGGGCTGTACAGCTGGCTGCCGCTCGGCCTGCGGGTGCTGCGCCGGATCGAGCGGGTCGTCCGCGAGGAGATGAACGCGATCGGCGGGCAGGAGATCCTGTTCCCCGCCCTGCTGCCGCGCGCGCCGTACGAGACGACGAACCGGTGGACCGAATACGGCGACGGCGTGTTCCGGCTCAAGGACCGCCGCGGCAACGACTACCTGCTCGGGCCGACGCACGAAGAGGTGTTCACCCTGACCGTCAAGGGCGAATACAGCTCCTACAAAGACTTTCCGGTGCTGCTCTACCAAATCCAGAACAAGTACCGCGACGAGGCGCGCCCGCGGGCGGGGATCCTGCGGGTGCGCGAGTTCGTGATGAAGGACTCCTACTCATTCGACATCGACGACGCCGGGCTCAAGGCCGCCTACCACGCGCACCGGGAGGCCTACCAGCGCATCCTCAATCGGCTCCAGGTGCGCTACGTGATCGTGTCCGCGGTCTCGGGAGCGATGGGCGGCAGTGCCTCCGAGGAGTTCCTGGCCGAAAGCCCCGTCGGCGAAG
Organism: Mycobacterium sp. E3305; assembly: GCF_001666785.1. Lineage (NCBI taxonomy): Bacteria > Bacillati > Actinomycetota > Actinomycetes > Mycobacteriales > Mycobacteriaceae > Mycobacterium > Mycobacterium sp. E3305. The sequence continues at coordinate 17,747 of NZ_LZJA01000040.1, forward strand.
ACACCTTCGTGCGCTGCCTGGAATCCGGGTATGCGGCCAACGTCGAGGCCGTCGTCACCGCCCGCCCGGAGGCCAAGCCCGTCGATGGCCTGCCCGAGGCGGTGGTCCACGACACCGGTGACACCCCGACCATCGCCACGCTGGTGGACTGGGCCAACACCGCCGACCTCGGCCGCACCGTCACCGCCGCGGACACGCTGAAGAACGTCTTGCTCAAGGTGCGGCAGCCGGGCGGGGAGTGGGAACTGCTGGCCATCGGCCTGCCGGGCGATCGCGAGGTCGACGACAAGAGGCTGAGCGCGGCGCTGGAGCCGGCCGAATACGCGTTGCTCGACGACAGCGACTTCGCCAGGTATCCGTTCCTGGTGAAGGGCTACATCGGCCCGAAAGCACTGCGGGACAACGGAGTTCGCTACCTGGTCGACCCGCGGGTGGTGGACGGCACCAGTTGGATCACCGGGGCGGACGAGCCCGGCCGACACGTCGTCGGCCTGGTGGCGGGACGCGATTTCACAGCCGACGGCACCATCGAGGCCGCCGAGGTGCGCGACGGTGATCCGTCCCCCGACGGCGCCGGCCCGCTGGTGTCGGCCCGGGGGATCGAGGTCGCGCACATCTTCCAGCTCGGCCGCAAGTACACCGACGCCTTCACCGCCGACGTGCTCGGTGAGGACGGCAAGCCGGTGCGGCTGACCATGGGGTCCTACGGCTTCGGGGTGTCGCGGATGGTGGCGGTGATCGCCGAACAACACCACGACGAGCTGGGCCTGCGCTGGCCCCCGTCCGTCTCGCCGTTCGACGTGCACCTGGTGATCGCCAACAAGGACGCGGACGCGCGGGCCGGAGCCACCGAGCTCGCCGCCGACCTGGACCGGTTGGGTGTTGAGGTGCTTCTGGACGACCGGCAGGCGTCGCCGGGGGTGAAGTTCAAGGACGCCGAGTTGCTGGGCGTGCCCTGGATCCTGGTGGTGGGCCGCGGCTGGGGCAACGGCGTGGTCGAGCTGCGTGACCGCTTCGGCGGCCAGACGCGCGAGCTGGCCACCGGTCCGTCTCTGGCCACCGACGTCACGGCCGCGCTGAGCGGGTAATGCGCGAAAGCCCTTGCGGCGCTAGTCGTTTCCGCCCGGGAAGCTCGTCGTGATGGGCCACGCGCCCAGCACGCGGTTCCAGCGGGCGGCCATCACGGCGCTCTGCGTCAAAGCCGTCGAGGAGAAGGCGCGGTCGTCGGCCGTCTCGGCGTGCTCGATCACCACCCGCCACGCCGACGCGCAGTCGTTCTCCATCCGGGCGGCCAGCCGCGCCGCGTCCGCGGCACTGCCGATCAGCATCGGCAGCTGGTAGCCCGGGGCGGCGACCGGGGCGTTGACCTTGCGGGCGGTCAGCATCGCGATCACGTCGTCGCGGCGCTGCCGGTGCTGCAACAGGGCCTCCACCACCATGCCGTTCACGCTGGGCGGCGACAGCGCCGAGACCATGCCGTAGCCGTAGATCGTCGAGTGTTCGATGGCCAGCGCGTCGCACAGCGCCGCGTTGTCGGCGTCCTTGCCGGAGCTCATATCGAGGGGCCCCCGGGCACCAGGGCGACCGTGTACGAGGCCGTGCAGGACGCGATGATCGACGCCAGCAGCCCGGCCCGGTAGCCCGATTCCCCCGCCACCAGGCGGCTGGCGCTGTCCGCCGACGCCCGCAACGCGTTGATCACGTCGGACACCGGGGGTGGGGGCGGCGGCGGTCCCGGCGGCTCGGCCGCGCTCGGGCTGGGGCTCGTCGTCTCGCTGGTCGACGAGCTGGTGATCTTGCCGGCTGCCCGCGAGATCTCCGTCGACAGCGCGCGGGCATGCGCGGCGCGTTGATTCGCCACCACCGCCAGCGCGGCGGCGATCTGCGGTGGATTGCCGACGGCCGCTGCGGCGGCACCGGCCAGCGCGCTGTCCTTGCGGGCCTGATCCAACGGCCCCAGCAGCTCTTCGACGGCCGGGGGCTTCGGCGGGGATTCGCCGCAGGCGGAGGTGACCACCCCGAGCGCCGCCAGAGCCACGCCGCCGGCGAGCACACCACGCCGGTTGACGGGGGGAACTGCGCTAGCCACAACCACATCCTGCCATCGGCGCGGC
>NZ_LZJA01000041.1:0-3061 GCF_001666785.1 Mycobacterium sp. E3305
CCCGTCCGAGGCCGACACCATCGATACCGTGCGGGCGCTGTACTGACAAACCGAGCGCTGCCGGTTTCGCGCGCGTAGGGTTTCGGCCGTGGCAGTGAAAGTGCACGACAAAGACGTCCGCTACATCCACACCGACGAACAACTGCCGCCCGTCGCGATCGTCGACCGCTCCCCCATCACCCTGCGGCACAAGGTCATGTTCGCGGTCATCGCCGTCGTCGGTGCCGTCGCGTGGGCGATCATCGCGTTCGCGCGCGGCGAGACGGTGAACGCGGTCTGGTTCGTGGTCGCGGCGATCTGCACCTACATCATCGGTTACCGGTTCTACGCCCGGCTGATCGAGATGAAGATCGTTCGCCCGCGCGACGACCACGCCACCCCGGCCGAGGTGCTAGACGACGGCACCGACTACGTGCCCACCGACCGGCGGGTGCTGTTCGGGCACCATTTCGCCGCCATCGCCGGGGCCGGCCCCCTCGTCGGTCCGGTGCTGGCGACACAGATGGGCTACCTGCCCGGCACCATCTGGATCATCCTCGGCGCGGTGCTCGGCGGCTGCGTGCAGGACTACCTGGTGCTGTGGATCTCCACCCGGCGGCGGGGCCGTTCCCTGGGCCAGATGGCCCGCGACGAACTGGGCGCGGTCGGTGGTGCGGCCGCGCTGGCCGGGGTGCTGGTGATCATGGTGATCCTGATCGCGGTGCTGGCCCTGATCGTGGTCAAGGCCCTGGCCGAAAGCCCGTGGGGCGTGTTCTCCATCGCCATGACCATCCCCATTGCGCTGTTCATGGGAATCTACCTGCGCTTCCTGCGGCCCGGGCGGGTGACGGAGGTGTCGGTGATCGGCTTCGCGCTGCTGCTCGCGGCGGTGGGATCCGGCAATTGGGTTGCCGAAACCCGTTGGGGTGCATCGCTGTTCACGCTCTCGCCGGTCACGTTGTGCTGCTGCCTCATCGGCTACGGCTTCGCCGCTTCGGTGCTGCCGGTGTGGTTGCTGCTGGCACCGCGCGACTACCTGTCCACCTTCATGAAGGTCGGCGCCATCGCCCTGCTCGCGGTCGGCATCTTCATCGCGCGGCCGGTCATGCAGGCACCCGCGATCTCGCAGTTCGCCACCAAGGGCAACGGTCCGGTGTTCGCCGGCTCGCTATTCCCTTTCCTGTTCATCACGATCGCGTGCGGCGCGCTGTCGGGATTCCATTCGCTGATCTCCTCCGGGACAACCCCGAAGCTGCTGGAGAAGGAAGGCCAGATGCGGCTGATCGGCTACGGCGGCATGATCACCGAGTCGTTCGTCGCCGTGATGGCGCTGATCACCGCGTCGATCATCAACCAGCACCTGTACTTCACGATCAACGCGCCTGCCGCGCAGACCGGCGCCACCGCGGCCCGCGCCGCGGATTACGTCAACTCACTCGGGCTGGCCGGCGCCCCGGCGACGGCCGACCAGATCAGTCAGGCCGCCGCCGGCGTCGGCGAGAAGTCCATCGTGTCGCGCACCGGCGGGGCACCCACGCTCGCCTGGGGCATGTCCGAGGTGCTGCAGCGCGTGTTCGGCGGCGCCGGACTCAAATCCTTTTGGTACCACTTCGCGATCATGTTCGAGGCGCTGTTCATCCTGACCACCCTCGACGCGGGCACCCGGGTCAACCGATTCATGCTCTCCGACACGCTCGGCAACATCGGTGGCCCGATGGCCAGGCTGCGCAACCCCAGCTGGCGACCCGGCGTGTGGATCTGCAGCCTGGCGGTGGTCGCCGCCTGGGGCAGCACACTGCTGATGGGCGTGACCGATCCGCTGGGCGGCATCAACACCCTCTTCCCGCTGTTCGGCATCGCCAACCAGCTGCTGGCCGGCATCGCGCTGACCGTCATCACCGTCGTCGTCATCAAGAAGGGGCTGCTGCGGTGGGCCTGGATCCCCGGGTTGCCCCTGCTGTGGGATCTGGCCGTAACGCTGACCGCGTCGTGGCAGAAGATCTTCTCCGGAGATCCCGCCGTCGGCTACTGGACTCAGCACGGCCAGTTCGTGGCGGCCAAGCGCGCCGGCAAGACCGCCTTCGGTGCGGCCAAGAATCCCCATCAAATCGACGAGGTCATCAGGAACACCTTCATCCAGGGCACCCTGTCCATCGTCTTCGCGCTGGTGGTCCTCATCGTCTTTGCCGCCGGAGTTGTGGTCGCCGCCAGGGCAATTCGTGGCGGCGGCAGGCCGCTGACCGAGGAGGATCCGGTGCCCTCGAAGCGGTTCGCGCCGTCCGGCCTGGTTCCCACCGCCGCTGAGCGCGCGTTGCAAAGACGATGGGACGCGCCGGGCAAAAAGGTCGTGTCGAACTCCCCCGCGCGGTCCTAAACTTGCGCGATGAGAGTCGGCATCGACTTTGGCACCACCCACACCGTCGTCGCGGCCGTCGACCGAGGCAACTATCCCGTCATCTCGTTTGACGGCCTCGACGCGTGGCCGTCGATCGTCGCGGCCAACACGGCCGGGGAGCTGCGCTTCGGCGCGGACGCGGCCGCGGTCCGGCACGACGCGGGATGGTCGGTGCTGCGGTCGTTCAAACGCCTGCTCAACGAGGCCGGACCGCAGACAGAGGTGAGCCTGGCCGGCCGCACCCACCGCCTGGCCGATTTGCTCACCGGATTTCTGGCCCAGCTGAAGAGCGACCTCGTGCGTCGCTCCAACGCCAGCCTCACCGCGGGGGAAACCATCGAGGCCGCGATCAGCGTGCCGGCCAACGCCTCGAGCGCCCAACGCCTGTTGACACTGGACGCGTTCGTGGCGGCGGGCTTCCACGTCGCCGCGCTGCTCAACGAGCCGTCGGCCGCCAGCCTCGAATACGCGCACCGCTACCGGTCCACGATCACCGCCAAGCGGGAGTACGTCCTCATCTACGACCTCGGCGGGGGCACCTTCGACGCCTCGTTGCTCAAGATGACCGGGCACGCGAACGAGGTCGTCATCAGTGAGGGCATCCAGCGCCTCGGCGGCGACGACTTCGACGACGCGATCGTCGAGCTCGTCCTGGACCGCTCCCAACTGTCCGGGGTGGACGCGGCG
>NZ_LZJA01000042.1:0-46823 GCF_001666785.1 Mycobacterium sp. E3305
GCTGGTGGCCACGCAGCTGGCCAAGGCGCTGACCGACCCGGCGGCCGCCGCCGCGCTCGCCGAACTGGACGCCGTCCTGCTCGGCGGCGGCCCGGCCCCGCAGGGGGTGCTCGACGCCGCCGCGGCGGCCGGCGTCGCCGTGGTGCGCACCTACGGGATGAGCGAAACCGCGGGCGGTTGCGTGTACGACGGTGTGCCGCTGGACGGCGTCCAGTTCGGCGAGCGCGGCGGCGGCCGCCGGGTCGGTCAGCGCCTTGGCCAGCTGCGTGGCCACCAGCGACGTGTATCGCCGGCCCGATCCCAATCGTTCTATCGCGCTGGGTAATTCGGCGACATCGAAGCCTGCGGAGACGTCCAGCTCGACGGGCGGCGAGCCGGCCAGCGCGCTGCGCACCAGCACCTGCAGCCCGGCGATGTGATGCGGCGGCAGCGCCAGCAGCCAGCGGCCCGGGCCGCCGAGGCGGTCATGGGTGGCCGTCGCGCTGGCCGTCAACGCGGTCGCGCTGAGCAGCGCCCCCTTGGGGGCGCCCGTGGTCCCCGACGTCGTCACCACCAGGGCGACGTCGTCGTCGATGGGTTCACCGACCCGCAGCCCGGCCGTCAGCTCCTCCGAGCCGGGCGCGAGCGCGACCAGAGCGGGGTCGCGCCCGTCCAGCACGCGTTCCAGGGCGGGTAACAGCGACGAGACGGCCGAGCCCGGCGGGACGGTGAGTGCGCGCAGTAGGGCTATGCGGGGTCCTCGACCTCGTCCGCGTCGTCGAACGGCCACCCCTGGGCCGCCAACCGCACCCGCACCCGCTCGACGTCGTCGGGCGAGGGCAGGTTGTCGGTGATCTGTGTGATCAGGACGCCGATGTCGACATCGTCGAACTCGCCCCGGCTGATCAGCTCGCAGGCGACGGCCTTGACCTCGTCGTTGGACAGCCGGCGGGCCAGCAGCGCGAGCACCGGGAAGGTGTCCGTCGGCGGGACGCCTTCCGGGTATCCCGCGCGCAGCCACGAGACGATCGAATTGAGAAATCCGTTCACGCTGGTACAGCTCCCCCCGGTGTCCGGCTCGGTGACGCGGTGGGCATCATTCGATGCTACTTGGGCTTGGCTCCGAGGAAGGCGACACCGGTGTGGTGGGCGATGAAGTCCCGGGAGATGTACGCCAGGGCGAAGGCGATCGCCACGATCACCACCGCATAGATCAGCCAGGCGAGCGCCAGCAGTGCCGGATTCTTCTGTGACGAGCCGCCCTCGGTGCCGGCCTGCCCGGCGCCCACCGCGTGGAACCGCAGCCCCAGGGCGAACAGCCCCGGCAAGGCGGCGCCGGCCAGCATCGAGAAGAGCAGGATCTTGAGGGAGGCCTGGTAGTTGAACCAATCGCCGAAGTGACTCATCAAGCGTTCGCCTTCATCGTGGGGTCGTCGGAGTCGTACCGGCCGGTCGTGCCGCTGCCGTTCGTCGGGGGAACGCTCGATGGCGGCCGGTGCTCGGCGGAGTCCTCCAGCCCGGCGGTCAGGTCGCCCTTCCATTCGGCGTTGACGTTGTTGTGGTCGACCTTGACCTTGCGCGACCGGATGTAGATGGTGGCGGAGACCGCGACCAGCAGCGCGAAGCCGACGATGGCGCCGGGGTAGCCGCCGATCAGGTGCACGATCCAGTAGGTGACCGCACCGACCAACCCGGCCAGCGGCAGCGTCACCAGCCAGGCGACGCCCATGCGGCCGGCGACTCCCCAGCGGACCTCGCCGCCGGGCTTGCCGAGCCCGCTGCCCAGCACCGAGCCGGTGCACACCTGCGTGGTCGACAGCGCGTAGCCGAAGTGGGCCGACAGCAAAATCACCGCGGCCGAGGAGGACTCGGCCGCCATGCCCTGCGGCGACTGGATCTCGACCAGGCCCTTGCCCAGCGTGCGGATGATCCGCCAGCCGCCCAGGTAAGTGCCCAACGCCATCGACACCGCGCAACCGACGATGACCCACAGCGGCGGCATGGAGGCGTTCTTGCTGACCGAGCCGTAGGACATCAGCGCCAGGAAGATGATGCCCATCGTCTTCTGGGCGTCGTTGGTGCCGTGCGCCAGCGAGACCAGCGACGCCGACCCCCATTGGCCGTACCGGAAGCCGGCCTCGGTGCGCTTGGTGGGGATGCCGCGGGTGATCCGGTACACCAGCCAGGTCGCCACCGCCCCGACCACGATGGCCAGGATCGCGGAAACGACGGCGGGGATGATCGCCTTGGAGACCACGCCCTTCCAGATCACCCCGTGCGCGCCGACGGCCGCGATGGTGGCGCCGACGATGCCGCCGATCAGGGCGTGCGACGAGCTCGAAGGGATGCCGAGGAGCCAGGTCAGCAGGTTCCACACGATGCCGCCGACCAGGCCCGCGAAGACCAGCTCGAGCGTCACGATGTGCCCGTCGATCAAGCCCTTGGCAATCGTGGCGGCGACGGCGGTGGACATGAACGCGCCCACGAGATTGAGCACCGCGGACAGCGCGACGGCCGCCTTGGGCTTGAGCGCGCCGCTGGCGATCGAGGTCGCCATCGCGTTGCCGGTGTCGTGGAAGCCGTTCGTGAAATCGAAAGCCAGTGCCGTGATTACGACAATGATCAGAAGGAACAATTGGATGTTCACAGCGCCCGATTCTGGTGGTAGGGGGATTCCATTGTCGAATGCAGCAAGACCCGAATCGCGGATGTACCTAGACTCGTCGCCAGATGTTACCTCTCAGTTAACCGGACTTTCCCGCTCGTTCACCCCGGGTGTCGCGCCGTAACGGGTGGTCCGGCGGGATCTGGACGAAGATCAGCGTGATTCCGTCCGGGTCGGTCACGTGCATTTCGTATAGGCCCCATGGCTCTTGGCGCGCCTCGCGGGCGATCGCCACGCCCCGGCTCTGCAACTCGGCCTGGGTGGCCTCGATATCGCGCACCTGCAGCCACAGCGCGCCGGGGAAGGGGCCGCGGGAGTGGTCCGGTGATCCGTAGCCGGCGAGCTCCAGCAACGACTGGCCCGCGAAAAACACTGTGCCGCCGCCGTACTCGCGGGCTATTGCGAGCCCGATCTGGTCCCGGTAGAAGGCCAACGACTGCTGATAGTCCGCCGGCCGGAACAGCATCCGGCTGGCCAGGATCTCCATAGCGTCGTGTCTATCACGTCGCTGTGGGCTCAGTCGCCTTCCGCGCGATTCGGCTGGATCCGCTGCCGCTGCATGAGCGTGTTGACCAGCCGGGGGCCGAAGGTGTCCAGGGCCTTGGCCGCGATCGCCATCCGCGGCGCGATCCGCACCGGCCGGGTGCGGGCCGCGGTCAGCATCCATTCGGCGGCCTCCTCCGACGTGAGCGCCGGCATGCCCTCGTACGCCTTCGTCGGCGCGATCATCGGCGTGGCCACCAGCGGGTAGTACAGCGTCGTCGAATGCACACCCTTGGGGCCCCACTCCGTCTCCACGACGCGGCTCACCGCCGACAGCGCCGCCTTCGACGCGTTGTAGACCGCGAACAGCGGCGACGCCTCCGACAGCACTCCCCAGGTGGAGACGTTGATGACGTGACCGTCGCCCCGTTCGAGCATCCCGGGCGCCAGCCCGCGGATCAGCCGCAGCGGCGCGTAGTAGTTGAGCGTGATGGTCCGTTCGACGTCGTGCCACCGCTCCAGCGACTCGGCCAGCGGCCGCCGGATCGAACGGCCGGCGTTGTTGATCAGGATGTCGACCCCGCCGAGGCGCTTTTCGACGTCGGCGACCAGCGCGTCGACGGCGTCCATGTCGGAAACGTCGCACGGCAATGCGACCGCGCTGCCGCCCGCCGCGGTGATCCGTTCCGCGAGCGCGTCGAGCAGGTCCTCACGCCGGGCGACGACGGCGACCGTCGCGCCCTCGCGGGCCAGCAGTTCGGCCGCGGCCTCGCCGATGCCCGACGAAGCCCCGGTGAGCAGGATGCGCTTGCCGTCGAGGTCGACCGGCTTGATGGCGGGCCGGTTGACCAAGACCTGCGGGGTCATCGGCGGCCGCATGGTGGCCAGCACCAGCTGATCGGTGAAACGGCGAAGGGGACTCTTGCTCACGGGGGGAGAGTCTAGGGGCGGGCCCGAATTGGCCGAGTGTCACGCCAGCGTGGCGTTGGCCGTCGAGCGTCACGCCAGCGTGACCCTCCTAAATCGTGACCCTCCTAGAAGTAGCGGGGGAACCGGCTCCAGTCGGGCGGCCGCTTCTCCAGGAAGGCGTCGCGGCCCTCGACTGCCTCGTCGGTCATGTACGCGAGCCGGGTGGCCTCACCCGCGAACAGCTGCTGACCCACCAGCCCGTCGTCGAGCAGGTTGAAGGCGAACTTGAGCATCCGTTGCGCCTGAGGCGATTTGGCGTTGATCTCGGCCGCCCACTCGATGCCCGCCCGCTCCAGGTCGGCGTGGTCGATGACGGCGTTGACCGCGCCCATCTGGTGCATCTGCTCGGCGGTGTACGCGCGGCCGAGGAAGAAGATCTCGCGGGCGAACTTCTGGCCCACCTGGCGCGCCAGATACGCGCTGCCGTAGCCGCCGTCGAAGCTGCCGACGTCGGCGTCGGTCTGCTTGAACCGGGCGTGCTCGCGGCTGGCCAGGGTGAGGTCGCACACCACGTGCAGGCTGTGCCCGCCGCCGGCCGCCCACCCGTTGACCAGGCAGATGACCACCTTGGGCATGAACCGGATCAGCCGCTGCACCTCGAGGATGTGCAGCCGCCCGGCGCGGGCGGTGTCCACGGTGTCCGCCGTGTCGCCGCTTGCGTACTGGTAACCGCTGCGCCCGCGGATGCGCTGGTCGCCGCCGGAGCAGAACGCCCAGCCGCCGTCCTTGGGCGACGGGCCGTTACCGGTCAGCAGGACCACCCCGACGTCGGGGGACATCCGGGCGTGGTCGAGCACGCGGTAGAGCTCGTCGACGGTGTGCGGACGGAACGCGTTGCGCACCTCGGGCCGGTCGAACGCCACCCGGACCGTCGCGTCGGTGACGTGGCGGTGATAGGTGATGTCGATCAGCCCGTCGAACCCGTCCACGGGCCGCCAGGCCGTCGCGTCAAAGGGATTGTCGCTCATGGCGTTTCAATCGGCTCGAAGCGAAACACCGCGCAGCGGCCGGCCAGGGCCTCGAACTCCTCGGGGCGGCCCTCGGTGACCAGCCCCGCCCGCTTCATGAAGCCGACGCCCGTCGGCACCTCGGTCGGAAAGAGCCGCAGGATCGGACGCGCGTCCTCGGCCGGCAGCTCGGCCACCCGCACCTTCTGCACGTGCCGGCCGCGCGCGATCGTCGCCTCACCGGCGGCCCGCACGTTGGCGACCCAGTCGGCGCCCGGGAACCCGGCGACGACGTACTGCCGGCCGTCGACCGTCATCGGGGTCACCGGGGTCGAGCGCGGCGCTCCGGACTTGCGGCCCTTCACCGTCAGCACGACGGGGCTCTCGCCGCCGAAACTCATACCCAGCCGCGACATCTGGATGAAGACCTTGTTGGCCGGCTTCAGCCACCACGGCGGTTTGATCGATTTGCCGCTTCCCATACTCAGCGACGTTACCTCTGGACGGACTCCACACGATGGGGCTGGGGCTCGGTTGTGCCGATGGCGTCCAGCCTTTCCAGCGCCTCGGCATCCAGGGTGACGTCGCCGGCGCCGAGGTTTTCCTCGAGGTGCCCGACGGATCGCGTGCCCGGGATCAGCAACGTGTTCGGCGCGTGCGCCAGCAGCCACGCCAAGCCGACCTGGGCGCCGGTGACCCCGAGCCGGCCGGCGATCTCGGCCACCACCGGATGGTCGGCGACCTTCGGGAAACCGGGAAACGACGATCCCAGCGGGAAGTAGGGCACCCACGCGACACCCGCTGCGGCGCAGAGCTGCAACGTGTCCTCCTGCGAGCGGTCCAGCGCGCTGTAAGCGTTCTGTACGCAGACGATGCCCGCCGGCAGCGCGCGCCGCACCACGTCCACCGGCACGGCGCTGATGCCGATCGCGCCGATCTTGCCCTCGTCGCGCAGCGCGATCATCTCGGCGAGCTGGTCGTCGACGTCCACCTGCTGATCGCCCTCGGCGGCCACGCCGGGGCCGAGGTCCATGCGCCGCAGGTTGACCACCGGGACGCAGTCCAGGCCGAGCTGACGCAGGTCGTCCTCGACCGCGGCGCGCAGCTCGGCGGGCTTTTGCGCCGCCGCCAGCGGCATGGGCTGTTCGCCGGTGAAGCGCGCGCCGACCTTGCTGACGATGACGAGGTCGTCGGCGTAGGGGAACAGCGCCGCCCGGATCCGCCGGTTCACCTCGCCCGGGCCGTAGAACGACGCCGTGTCGACGTGGTTGACCCCGAGCTCGACCGCGCGGCGCAGCACCGCGGCCGCGTCCTCGACGGATGGGGCCTCGAACAACTGCATTGCGCCGTAGCCGATGCGCGCGACGGTCGACCCGCCGATGCTGCCGGGACCGCCTGGCCGTGGTGTGTCCGTCATGGGTGCTCCCTCGTGCCACACTGGAGAAGATGCGGAGGGTCCTCCGCTTATTTGAGCGTAGCAGAAACGGAGGAGCCTCCGCTTGGCCGAGATCCGATCGGACGCGCGCCGCAATCGCGAGCGGCTAATCGAGGTGGCGACGGCGGCGTTCGCCACCGCCGACGGGCGACCGGTGTCGCTGGAGGCCATCGCCCGCGAGGCGGGCGTCGGGATCGGCACGCTCTACCGCCATTTCCCGAATCGAGAGGCGCTGGTGGAGGCGATCTACCGCGCCGAGCTCGACGAAGTGGCCGCGACGGCCGAACGGCTGCTCAAGCGCCACCCGCCCGAGACGGCGTTGCGCCGCTGGATGGACCGCTACGCGTCATTCGTGGCCGCCAAGCGTGGGATGGCGGAGTCGTTGCAGGCGATCTTCGCCTCCGGCGCAATGCAGGCCAACCAGACTCGGGACAGCATCGTCGGCGCGGTCGACCTGCTGTTGCGGGCCGGCGCCGAGGACGGCAGCCTGCGCGCCGACGTGCAGGCCGACGACGTGGTGTCGAGCCTGATCGGCATCTTTTTGGCCAGCGGCTCGCCGGAGCAGACCGGCCGCATGCTCGACCTGCTGGTCGCCGGCATCGCCGCCGCCTGATCACCGAGCGTCACGCCAACGTGACGGCAGCCGGCGAGCGCCACGCTGGCGTGACGCTCGAGCCGAAAGACTCAGCCGACGGCGCGGTCGGCGCCCTCCCAGAACCGCGCGCGCACGGCCTTCTTGTCCGGCTTGCCCAGCGCGGTCACCGGCACCGAGTCGACGACGATCACCTGCTTGGGCGATTGCACCGAACCCTTGCGCTCCTTGACGGCGGACTGGATCTCGACGGTCACCCGCGCCACCGACTCCTCATCGGAGGGGTGGTCGGGCCGCAGCACGATCACGGCGGTGACGGCCTCGCCCCACTTCTCGTCCGGGGTGCCGATCACGCACACCTGCGCGACGGCCGGGTGCTCGGCGACGACGTCCTCGACCTCGCGCGGGAACACGTTGAACCCGCCGGTGACGATCATGTCCTTGACCCGGTCGACGATGAACCAGAAGCCGTCCTCGTCCTCGCGGGCCATGTCACCGGTGTGCAGCCAGCCGTCCTTGAACGTCTTGGCGGTCTCCTCCGGCAGGTTCCAGTACCCGCCGCTCAAAAGCGGCCCGGACACGCAGATCTCGCCGACCTCACCCTGCGGCACCGGCTTGCCGTCGGCGCCCAGAAGCGCCGTGCGGGCGAACAGGGTGGGCCGCCCGCAGGAGGTGAGCCGCTTCTCGTCGTGGTCCTTCTTGGCCAGATACGAGATCACCATCGGGGCCTCGGACTGCCCGTAGTACTGGGCGAAGATCGGCCCGAAGCGGCGGATGGCCTCGGCCAGCCGCACCGGGTTCATCGCCGAGGCGCCGTAATAGACCGTCTCCAGCGACGACAGGTCACGGGTGTGCGAATCCGGGTGGTCCATCAGCGCGTAGATCATCGACGGCACCAGCATGGTCGCGGTGATCTTCTGCTCCTCGATCACCCGCAGCACCTCGGCCGGGTCGAACTTGGTCAGCACCACCAGCTCGCCGCCCTTGATGATCGTCGGCACGAAGAACGCCGCCCCGGCATGCGACAGCGGGGTGCACATCAAAAAGCGCGGGTTCTCCGGCCACTCCCACTCGGCCAACTGGATCGTGGTCATCGTGGTGATCGACTGCGCGGTGCCCAGCACGCCCTTGGGCTTGCCGGTGGTGCCACCGGTGTAGGCCATCCCCCCGATGTGATCGGGCGGCAACTCGGCCGCCACCAACGGCTTCGGCGGATACTTCGCCGCCTCGGCCACCAGGTCCACCGCGGAATCCCCGAGCGCCTCGGGGACCGGCCCGATGGTCAGGACCTGCTTGAGGCCGGGCACCTTCTCCAGCAGGCCCAGCGCCCGCTCGACGAACATCGGGTTGGGGTCGATGATCAGCGACGTCACGCCGGCGTCGTTCAGCACGTAGGCGTGGTCGTCAAGGGAGCCCAGCGGGTGCAGGGCCACCCGCCGGTAGCCCTGGGTCTGGCCGGCGCCGATGATCATCAAAACCTCGGGCCGGTTCAGCGACAGCAGCCCGACGGTCGCGCCGGTGCCCGCACCGAGCGCCTCGAACGCCTGGATGTACTGGCTGATCCGCTCGGCGAGCTGTCCGCCGGTCAGCGTGGTGTCGCCGAGGTATAGCACCGGCTTGTCCTTGTTGCGCTTGAGCGCACCGACGGTCAGGTGTCCGGAATGAATGGGATGGCGCAGCAGCTCGTCACTCATGTGGCCAAGACTAGAACGTGTTGCAGTTTTAGTCAGCCACCCCCTCGAAAGACGCCTAGGGGTCGGGCTGGGCAAGTATGCGCTGCCACCGTTGTCGTCCCCTTGCCGTGAGGCCGACGTCGCGGGTGTCGGGCCACTCCTCGATTTCCGCGATTGTCTGTTCGCACCATGCGATGACATTTCGGTAGAACTCGGCGATGAACGTCGCCTCGGGTTCCACGAGGTGAAGCCGCTCCGGAAAAGGTCCACCCGTGTGCAGGAGCTCTTCGATGAGCGCCTTGCCCTTGGCATGCATCTCGCGCGCCTCGCGGGCGGTGGCTTCGAGTGACTCGCGCAGGTCGTGCTTGGTTGCCTGGTCTCCGAGAAACAGCCGGAGGAATCCCTCCGCTTCGACCACCGGCACGGCCGGCTGGGTGCCGAACCAGTCCTCAAGTGCCGCACGGCCTTCCGGGGTGATGGTGTACCGAGTGCGTTGACGGCGACGGCCCTCGACTGTCTCGGCGCTGGCGTGACCGCGCTCGACGAGCCGCTTGAGCTCCGCGTACAGGTGAGCCTCCGACCGCGGCCAAAAGAAGTGCACGCCGCGTTTGATCTGGGCGACGATCTCGTACGCCGTCCACGATCTGATGCCGAGCAGACCGAGAAGCGCGAAAGATGTCGTGGTGGGTTTCGAGGCCATCCCTTGACAATACTCAATCCTGGAGTAATTTACCTCCAAACTGGAGTATTGGAGGTGCAGGATGAACGACACCGACCACGTCGCGCTTGTCGACACCACCCGCGACGAACTGAGGGATCGCATCGGGCGGGCGCGGGACCGCTTCGACCGGTTGATCCGCACCGCCGACCCGCATGCCCCCGTTCCCGGCTTGGACTGGACTGTTCAGCAGGTCGTCGCTCACGTGCTATCGGTCGCGCACCGCTACCAGGCGTTTGCTGAAGGACGGGACTTCCGCCGCGCCGCCTACCCGCGCGAATTGGACGAAATCAACCGCGTCGAGCTCAACGCGTTGTTGGCGCCAGTCGGCGAAATCGCCGACCAGATCAGCGATCTCGCCCCCGTCATGGACGCGTTCTTCGATACTTGCTCGAACGACCTTGTGTACGAGGCCCATTGCGGCGCCTTCGCGGACGGCATCACGCTGCAGACGAACTGGCTCGGTGAGTTGATCCTCCACGGGCGGGACGTCGCGCGGGCGACCAGGACGCCGTGGGAGGTTGAGGAACGCGACATGCTGCTCATCGCACGCGGTCTCATGCAGCTTGGCGAGGGGCCGGGATACGTGCGCGCGGGGTTGCCCGCCGGCACCGATGTCTGTGTCGCCTTCAAGCTCCCCGGTGCGCGCCCTTATGTGATCCGTATTCACGACGGTGCCGCGGAAATGCGCGAGCGCCGGCCCGCGGATCGCCCCGACGCCGTGCTCAGGATGCCCGCTTCGACATTGTGCGACATGCTCTACCAGCGCATCGGTCCGCTGACCGCTGCTCGCAGGGGCCTGATGATCGTCGGCGGGCGCCGGCCGTGGAAGGCACTCAAGCTGCAGTCCTGTTTCGAACGCCTCTGACACCCCGGAGCACTAGCATCCCTGCACATGGCCGCTGCAGATCTCGTCGTCACCGGAACCGTACTGACCGTCGACGAAAAACGGCCCACCGCCGAGGCGCTCGCCGTCGCCGACGGCCGCATCGTCGCCGTCGGCAGCCGGTCGGAAATGAACGACCACATCGGGCCCGACACCAAAACGCTCGATTTCGGGGACGGCTGCGTCATGCCGGGATTCGTTGAGGCGCATGGCCATCCGCTGATGGAGGCGCTGGCGCTGTCGGACCGGATCGTCGACATCCGGCCTGTCACGTTGCCGGCCGCCGACGACGTCGTCGCCGCGGTGCGGCGCGAGGTCGCCGCCAGGGGAGCGGACGGCGCCTACCTGAACGGCTGGGACCCGCTGCTGCAGTCCGGGTTGCCGCAGCCGACGCTGGCGTGGCTGGACGAGATCGCGCCGGACGGGCCGCTGATCATCATCCACAACTCCGGGCACAAGGCGTACTTCAACTCGCACGCGGCCCGCCGCGCCGGCCTGACCCGCGACACCGCCGATCCCAAGGGCGCGCGGTATGGCCGCGACGTGCACGGCGAGCTGGACGGCAGCGCTGAGGAGACCGGCGCGGTGTTCCCGCTGCTGGCCGGGGCCATCGCGCCCGGCGACTACCCGGCGATGCTGCTCGCCGAATGCGCGCGGCTCAACCGCGCCGGCCTGACCACCTGCTCCGAGATGGCCTTCGACCCGGCGTTCGGGCCGGTGGTCGAGCGGCTGCGCGACCAGCTGACGGTCCGGTTGCGCACCTACGAGATCTCCAACCCGCAGATGCGCACCGACGCCACCCCCGGCCAGGGCGACGACATGCTGCGCCAGGTCGGCATCAAGATCTGGGTCGACGGCTCGCCGTGGGTCGGCAACATCGCCCTATCCTTCCCCTACCTGGACACCGACGCCACCCGCACCATCGGCGTGCCGCCCGGTTCCTGCGGGCACGCCAACTACACCCGCGAACAGCTGAGCGAAATCGTCGGCGCCTACTTCCCGCTGGGCTGGCCGATGGCCTGCCACGTACAGGGCGACGCCGGGGTGGACACCATCCTCGACGTCTACGAGGAGGCCCTGCGCCGACACCCCCGCGACGACCACCGGCTGCGGCTCGAGCACGTCGGCGCCATCCGGCCCGAGCAGCTGCGGCGCGCCGCCGACCTCGGGGTCACCTGCAGCATCTTCGTGGACCAGATCCACTACTGGGGCGACATCATCGTCGACGGCCTGTTCGGTGCCGAGCGCGGATCCCGTTGGATGCCAGCCGGTTCCGCGGTCGCGACCGGCATGCGCATCTCGTTGCACAACGACCCCCCGGTCACGCCCGAGGAGCCGCTGCGCAACATCAGCGTCGCGGTCACGCGCACGGCGCCCAGCGGCCGGGTGCTGGCGCCCGAGGAGCGGTTGACCGTCGAGCAGGCCATCCGCGCGCAGACCATCGACGCGGCCTGGCAGTTGTTCGCCGACGACGTGACCGGCTCGCTGGAGGTGGGCAAGTACGCCGACCTGGTGGTGCTGTCGGCCGATCCGCGGACCGTGCCGCCCGAGCAGATCGCTGATCTGGACGTGCGCGCGACGTTTCTCGCGGGCCGCCAGGTCTACGGGCAGTGACGCCCACGCGCCCGCCCCGCCTGCAAGACCTCTTGGACCGCCTGCACGTGGTCGCGTTGCCGATGCGGGTGCGGTTCCGCGGCATCACCACCCGCGAGGTCGCGCTGATCGAGGGCCCCGCGGGCTGGGGCGAGTTCGGCGCCTTCCTGGAGTACGCCCCGCCGGAGGCCGCGCACTGGCTGGCGGCCGGCATCGAGGCCGCCTACCGCCCGCCACCGCCGCCGCGCCGGGACCGCATCCCGATCAACGCCACCGTCCCGGCCGTCGACGCCGCCCGGGTGGGCGAGGTGCTGGCCCGATTCCCGGGCGCCCGCACGGCCAAGGTGAAGGTCGCCGAGCCCGGCCAGACCCTGGCCGACGACGTGGACCGGGTCAACGCCGTGCGCGACCTCGTGCCGACCGTGCGCGTGGACGCCAACGGCGGCTGGAGCGTCGAGCAGGCGGTGCGAGCAGCTCAAGCCCTGACCGCCGACGGCCCGCTGGAATACCTCGAACAACCCTGCGCGACCGTCGAGGAACTCGCGGCGCTGCGCCGGCGGCCAGAGCTGCCGGACGTGCCGATCGCCGCCGACGAAAGCATCCGCAAGGCCGACGACCCGCTCGCGGTCGTCCGCGCCCGCGCCGCCGATATCGCGGTGCTCAAAGTCGCTCCGCTGGGCGGTATTTCGCCCATGCTCTCGATCGCCGCGCAGATCGACATCCCGGTCGTGGTGTCCAGCGCGATCGACTCGGCGGTGGGCATCGCGGCCGGGCTGGCCGCCGCGGCGGCGTTGCCGGTGTTGCGCCACGCGTGTGGGCTGGGCACCGGCGGGTTGTTCGTCGAGGACGTGGCCGAGGTCGCAGCGCCCGTCGACGGCACCCTGGCGGCGGGGGCGGTGACCCCGGATCCGGCGCGGTTGCGGGCCCTGGCCGCGCCCCCGGAGCGACGGCAGTGGTGGATCGACCGGGTCACGGCCTGCCACCCGCTCCTTGTACCGTCGTCCGAGTGATCAACCTGGCTTACGACGACCGCGGCTCCGGCGAGCCCGTGGTTTTCATCAGCGGCCACGGCGGCGCCGGGCGGACCTGGCACCCGTATCAGCTGCCGGCGTTCCTGGCCGCCGGCTATCGCGTCATCACCTTCGACAACCGCGGAATCGGTGCCACCGAGAACGCCCAGGGTTTCACCACGCAGACGATGGTGGCCGACACCGCGGCGCTGATCGAAGGGCTCAACGCCGCCCCGGCCCGCATCGTGGGGATGTCGATGGGGGCGTTCATCGCCCAGGAACTCATGCTCGCCCGGCCCGAATTGGTCAGCTCCGCGGTGTTGATGGGCACCCGGGGCCGCATGGACAAGGCGCGCCAGTTCTTCCGCGACGCCGAGGCCGAACTCAGCGACGCCGGCGTCCAGTTGCCGAACTCCTACGACGCGAAAATCCGTCTGTTGGAGAACTTCTCGCGCAAGACGCTCAACGACGACGTCGCCGTCGCGGACTGGATCGCGATGTTCTCCATGTGGCCGATCAAGTCCACCCCGGGCACCCGCTGCCAGCTGGACGTCGCCCCGTACACCAACCGGCTGCCGGCCTACCGCAGCATCACGACGCCGGTGCTGGTGATCGGCTTCTCCGACGACGTGCTGACACCGCCCTACCTGGGGCGCGAGGTCGCCGACGCGCTGCCCAACGGGCGTTACGTGCAGATTCCCGACGCCGGCCACCTCGGGTTCTTCGAACGCCCGGACGCCGTCAACGAGGCGGCGCTGAAGTTCTTCGCCGGCAACTGAGGGCGCGCCCAACGCCGGCTTTCCGGGCGAATTCCGGGCGGACCAGCCCGCCAACTCCACGTTCGGCCCCCGGTCGGCGGGCTGTGACAGGCTGTAGGAGTGAACCCCTCGACGACTCAGGCCCGCGTCGTCGTTGACGAGCTGATTCGCGGCGGCGTCCGCGACGTGGTGCTGTGCCCCGGGTCGCGCAACGCGCCGCTGGCCTTCGCGCTGCACGACGCCGACCGCGCCGGCCGGATCCGGCTGCACGTCCGCATCGACGAGCGCACCGCCGGCTACCTGGCCATCGGGCTGGCGATCGCCGCCGGCGCCCCGGTGTGTGTCGCGATGACGTCGGGCACCGCCGTTGCCAACCTGGGGCCGGCCGTGGTGGAGGCCAACTACGCGCGGGTGCCGCTGATCGTGCTGTCGGCCAACCGGCCCTACGAGATGCTGGGCACCGGGGCCAACCAGACCATGGAGCAGCTGGGTTACTTCGGCACCCAGGTCCGCGCCGCTATCAGCCTGGGCCTGGCCGAGGACGCACCCGAGCGGCTGGAGTCCTTCAACGCGACGTGGCGATCGGCCACCTGCCGGGTCCTGGCGGCCGCGACGGGATCCCGCACCGCCAACGCCGGCCCGGTGCAGTTCGACATCCCGCTGCGCGAGCCCCTGGTGCCCGATCCCGAACCCCGGGGCGCCGCCGTGCCGCAGGGGCGGCCCGGCGGGCGGCCGTGGACCTACACGCCGCCGGTCACGTTCGACCAGCCGCTGGACATCGACCTGTCGCCCGACACCGTCGTGATCGCCGGGCACGGCGCGGGCGTGCACCCCAACCTCGCGCAGTTGCCGACCGTCGCCGAATCGACGGCACCGGCACCGGAAAACCCGCTGCACCCGCTGGCCCTGCCGCTGCTGCGCCCGAAGCAGGTGATCATGCTCGGGCGGCCCACCCTGCACCGGCCGGTGTCGGCGCTGCTGGCCGATCCGCAGGTGCCGGTGTACGCGTTGACCACCGGACCGCGCTGGCCCGACGTCTCGGGCAACTCGCAGGCCACCGGGACGCGAGCGGTCACCACCGGCACGCCGAGTGCGGCCTGGTTGAAGCGCTGCGCGGAGGTCAACCGGCACGCCAACGACGCGGTGCGCAACCAGCTAAAGGCGCACCCGCTGACCACCGGCTTGCACGTGGCGGCGGCCGTCGCCGACGCCCTTCGGCCGGGTGACCAGCTGGTGCTGGGGGCGTCCAACCCGGTCCGCGACGCCGCCCTGGTTGGCCTGGACACCCACGGCATCCGCGTCCGCTCCAACCGCGGGGTGGCAGGTATCGACGGCACGGTGTCCACCGCGATCGGGGCCGCGCTCGCCTACGAGGGCCGCACCGTCGCGCTGATCGGCGACCTGACGTTCGTCCACGACAGCTCCGGGCTGCTGATCGGGCCCACCGAGCCGACCCCGCGGCAGTTGACCATCGTGGTCTCCAACGACAACGGCGGTGGCATCTTCGAGTTGCTCGAGCAGGGCGACCCGCGATTCTCCGACGTGTCGTCGCGGATCTTCGGGACGCCGCACGACGTCGACGTGGGTGCGCTGTGCCGCGCCTACCACGTCGAGAGCCGGCAGATCGAGGTCGACGAGCTAGGCGCGGCGCTCGACGAACCCGCGCCCGGTATGCGGGTGCTGGAGGTCAAGGCCGACCGGTCGTCGCTTCGGCAGCTGCACGCCGCCATCAAGGCGGCCCTTTGATCGACCCAAAGGCATTGCTGCACATACTGATTCACGGTCGCAGTGACAAGCCGCCCAACACCAGGCCCCGGATCGCACTGCGCTGGGCCCGCATGACGGTGCTCATCGTGACCGGCTTGGTCACCCTGCAGTCGGTCTTGCTGGTGGCCGGCGCCTGGCGCGATGACCTTGCGATTCGACACAACATGGGGGTGGCGCAGGCCGAGGTGCTCAGCGCCGGGCCGCGCCGCTCCACCATCGAATTCGTCACACCCGAGCGGGTCACGTACCGCCCGGAGCTCGGCGTGCTGTACCCGTCGCATCTGGCCACGGGCATGCGTATCTACGTCGAGTACAACAAGAATGATCCCAATCTGGTTCGGGTGCAGCACCGCAATGCCGGGCTGGCCATCATCCCGGCCGGTTCCATCGCCGTGGTGTGCTGGCTGGCCGCGACGGCCCTCCTGATCGGGCTGGCGGTGCTGGACAAGCTGCTCGATCGCCGCGACGAGGCCGCGGCGGCACCGGCATAGCCGGGGTTGGAAGCGTCCGACCAGCAGATTTCGCGCGACGTATGCCCGCAGGCAACCTTCGCGACAGCCGGCGCTGACACCGTAGTGGTGTGCGCGTTGCAATCGTCGCCGAATCGTTCCTGCCGGAAGTCAATGGTGTCAGCAACTCGGTGCTCCGGGTACTCGAGCATCTGCGCCGGACCGGTCACGAAGCCCTCGTCATCGCCCCGGACACCCCACCGGGCGTGACCCCGGCGGATCGCGTCCACGACGGGATCCGCGTGCATCGGGTTCCCTCGCGGATGTTTCCGAAGGTCACCACGTTGCCGCTCGGCGTGCCGATGCCCCGGATGGTGAGCGTGCTGCGCGGATTCGACCCGGACGTAGTGCATTTGGCCTCGCCGGCCTTACTGGGTTACGGCGGCGTCAAGGCGGCGCGCTGGCTGGGGGTGCCGACCGTCGCCGTATATCAAACGGACGTACCGGGTTTCGCTGCGAGCTATGGCATCCCGATGACGCAGCGGGTCGCGTGGGCCTGGTTCCGGCATCTGCACAGCCTCGCCGACCGAACCCTGGCGCCGTCCACCGTGACGATGGAATCGCTTGTAGAGCACCGCTTCCCGCGCGTGCATCGCTGGGCGCGCGGCGTCGACGTGCTGCGGTTCGCCCCGTCGGGGCGCGACGAGGCGCTCCGGCGCCGATGGTCACCGCGGGGCAAGCCGATCGTCGGCTTTGTGGGCCGGTTGGCCCCGGAGAAGCACGTGGAGCGGCTGATCCCGCTGGCGGCGCGCGACGACGTGCAACTCGTCATCGTCGGCGACGGCGTCGACCGCGGCAAACTGCAAAAGGCAATGCCGACAGCGGTTTTCACGGGCGCGCTGTACGGCGACGAACTCGCCGTGGCGTACGCCAGCATGGATGTCTTCGTGCATCCCGGCGAGCATGAGACGTTTTGCCAAGTCGTGCAGGAAGCGCTGGCGTCGGGGTTGCCGGTGATCGCCCCCGACGCCGGCGGCCCACGCGACCTCGTCACGCCGTGGCGCACTGGTTTGTTACTGGGCGTCGACGAATTCGAGGCGAGGTTGCCTGAGGCCGTCACCCATTTGATCGACGAACGCCACCGCTACGCATTGGCCGCCCGGCGCAGCGTGCTCGGCCGCAGTTGGCCGGTCATCTGTGACGAGCTGCTCGGTCACTACGAGGCGGTGCTGTCGCCGTTCTCCCGCAGGCGGATGTTCGCCAAGCGCTACGCGCAGGGCCAGTGAACTAACGGTCCGCCCGCGGGACCAACCCCAGGCGCTGACGTCAGTGGTCGTGCCCGGGCGGGGGATCCTGGATCGGGTTGTCGGGTCGCCCCGTGTGTGGTTGCTCTGGTGCCTGGCCGGAGCGCGCCGCCAGCAGATGCGTAATACGTTGCGGATCCCCCACAGCCGCCAGTTCCTTGAGAAAGGAATAGACCCCCTGCAGGGGAAAGCGGAAGGGTTCATCCGTCGTCTTGCGCAGCACGGCGCACGCGAGACTGTCTCGGATGCCCGGATTGGCGGCAACCAACTCGGAAGTGATCTGGCCTGGGATGATCGGCATCATCATGCTGTCGCTCGACAGCACGGCGAGCAGGACCTCGTAGCCGTTCGCGGCGGCCAGGTCGTGGAAGAACCCCGGCTGGATGTTGTAAAGGCCATGGTCGACCCATCCCAGGCACGGTGTCCAGTGGATCATCACGCCCCCCGGGGCGGTGTGATCATGAATCGCCTTGAAGCAATTGGCCTGATTGAAGACGTGCTCGGTCGTGCCGTTGTTGATGCAGACGTCGAACCTTGTCCCAAGGTCGAAGGGCAGGTTGAGATCCTGCTGCAGACGGTAGTGATTGGGTGGGAGCAGGTCGATGGCGTTGTAGCTGCGGAAGTCGAACAGGGCTCGGTAGATTCGCTTGGCGTCGGCGTAGACCTGGGCCACACCGTCCGGCGGCGTCTCGGCCAGCAACGCGTCGCGCCGTGGCCCTTCGGCGAGAAGGAGCGGGATCGCCTGCACCACATCGATCATGGTCTCGGCTTCGCCGAATTCCAGGAGGCGGCCTTGCTGAGGAAGCAGCCCGCGGCGCGACGCCTCCAGCAGGAAGCTGAGCTCGACATTGGTGATTGCCATCACGAAGTCGGGTTAGGGATGCGACGACGCATGCTCGTAGATCCTATGGCTTCTCGCCGGCAGGGAAAACGGCTACCGGTGATGCGTCACCACGGTCCAACCGCAACCGGGCGTCGTGGACCCGAATACCGGGGGAATCTCGGCAGCCGAGCACGCGATTTTCGGCTCAGCGGACCGTTCTCCGGCCATTCTTTGCGTCGCGGGGTCAGAATGGGCCGTGATAGGAGGGGTCGATATGTCGTCCCATTTGGAAGTGTGGAAGCCGTCGGGGCGGGAGCTGGTCGCGCTCAGTGGTGAACGGGTGACCCTCGGCAAGTCCTTGACCAACGCGGTGTCGTTGGAGCACGACCCGACCGTGTCGCGGGTACACGCCGTCCTGGAGAATTTCGGGCAAGCCTGGTCCGTGCGTGATTTGGGAAGCCGCAACGGCACCTACGTCAACGGGGAAAGAATCGCGGCGGAACGGATCCTGCGGTCGGGAGACGAATTGCGGCTCGGCAGTTCGCGGTTGGTGTTCTGGATGACAAAAGGGGCTGGCGAAGCGCCGGGCGACCAAGAGACCGAAACCGGCAAGTCCATCCTGCGGCCGCCCCGCATGACCGCGCGCGAACTCGATGTCCTCAAGGTTCTGTGCCGCCCGTTCGTCGCCGACGACCCGTTCCCCGAGCCCGCATCGGTCCGCCGGATGGCCCAGGAACTCTTCGTCACGGAGGCGGCCGTCAAGCAACACCTGCAGCACCTGTACGACAAGTTCGGCATCACGGCCGAGGGGGATCGCCGGGTCCGGCTGGCCAACGCGGCCATCCGGCTCGGGGCCGTCAACCGCTCCATGCTGCGTGACCGTCGCACCCAGCAGAAGTGAGCCCGCGGATATTTCGTTACCCGCCGTGTGGCTTGGCCAGCTCGTCGAGTACCCCGCCGCCAAGCAGGGCAACGGCATTGAGGGCGCTGCGACGGTACCCGTCGCATGTGGGGCACGACTCGATGTGGCGCGCAATGCGTTTCCGCATCAGGACGGTGAATTGATGGTCCCAGCCGGTCAGGTCCGCGGCGAGCCGCGGGCAGCCGTGTTGGGTCGCGCGGCGGGCCACCAACAGGGCGCCCAGTGAGCGTTCGATGGTGTCGCGCAGCCGCTGCAGGACCTTCTTGGTGGAGTCGTAGCTGATGCCCAACGCTTGCGCGAGCTCGGTTCCGGTCGCGCCGTGGCGGTAGGCAAGCTCCAGCACCCGCCGGTCGCGCTCGCACAATCCGTCGGCCGCCTGGTTGATCAGTTGACGGAGTTCGTTCTGGGCGGTCAGCGTGAACGGCCCGGGACCGGTCGCCGCATCGTCGGGCAGCTCGTCGCAGGCGGCCTCGCGGCGGCGTTCGGACAAGGCCCGCAGCGCACTGCGGCGGGCGATGGCGTAGAGCCACGGCCTCAGCTTGTCCGCGTCACGCAGCTTCGGCAACTGTGTGGTGGCGGTGCAGAAGACATCCTGCACGCAGTCCGAGGCGGCGTGGCGATCACGCAGCATGCCGACGCAGTAGGCGTGCAGTGGGCCCGCGTAGCGGTGGTAGATATCGGCCAGCGCCGCGCGATCACCGGCCGCCGCGGCCCGGGCGAGGTCTGCGTCGCTGAGGATGCTGCGGTTCGGCAGTGTGGTCGTGGAAGTCATGACCGAAATGCTCGGGGATTATCGGCGATCAGGTAATTACCGTGGGGGCCACTTTCTTCTCTCGGAAGGGAAGGGTTTCCTACCCATTTGGTAAGGCCCGGGCATGCCGGGCCGCGGCCGGTCGTCAGCAAATCGAGTATCGCCGTACTCAAGACAGCCGGTGGGCGCGGCGGGATCATCAGACGATGACCCATGCAGCCAGCACAGACCGGCCGCTGCCGGACGTCGACGTCGTCGTGGTGGGCGCGGGTATCGCGGGCCTGTACCTCGCCTACCGGCTAAGCCGTGCCGGATACCGGTTCCGCGTCTTCGAGGCGGGCGACGACCTCGGCGGCACGTGGTACTGGAACCGCTACCCGGGCGCCCGGGTTGACGTGCCCAGCGTCGACTACATGTACAGCTTTGATCCCGACTGGCACCGCGACTGGCGGTGGTCGGAGAAGTACGCCACCCAGCCGGAGATCCTGCGCTATCTCAATCACGTCGCGGACAAGCACGACCTGCGCCGCCACCTCACCTTCTCGACGCGGGTGCAGCGCGCAGGATGGGACGACGATGCCTCGCTATGGCGGGTGGGCACCGACCGCGGGGACGAACTCACCAGTCGTTTCGTCGTGATGGCCACCGGCTGCCTGTCCATGCCCAAGCAGGCCGAGGTCCGGGGGCTCGAGCGGTTCGCCGGCGAAATCTACTTCACCAGCGCCTGGCCGCACGAGCCGGTCGATTTCACCGGCAAGCGGGTGGCCGTCATCGGCACGGGTTCCTCCGGGGTGCAATCGATTCCGGTGATCGCACAGGAGGCGGCGCAGCTGGTGGTGTTCCAGCGGACGCCGAACTTCTCGATCCCGGCGCACAATGGTCCGGTGCCGCCCTCGAAGGTCGCGCAACTGACGAATGAGGCGGAATACCGTGCGGCCGCGAAGCTTTCGTTCGGCGGCATCCCGATGGAGCGCGACATCACTCCCACCTTCGGCGTTTCGGAGGCCGAACGCCAACGCCGCTACGAGCGCGCCTGGGCTGACGGCTTGCTGTTCGAGGCGATCAACGTCTTCGCCGACGTGCTGAGCAATCCCGCCGCCAATCACGAATATGCCGAGTTCTTCCGCAACAAGATCCGCTCGATCGTCGACGATCCCGACACCGCCGCCGAACTCTGCCCGACTGATCACCCGCTGGCGACGAAACGGCCGTGCCTGGACACGAACTACTACGCCACCTACAACCTGCCGCACGTGCGCCTGGTCAACGTCCGCAAACATCCCATCCGGGAAATCACGGCGGCGGGGATCGACACCACCGGCGAGTCGTTCGCTTTCGATGCGATCGTCTTCGCGACCGGTTTCGATGCGGTGACGGGCGCGATCACGGCGGTCGACATCAGGGGCCGTAATGGTCTGGCGCTCAAGGGCAAATGGGCCGACGGACCGCGGACCTACCTCGGCTTGACCACGGCCGGTTTTCCCAACTTGTTCTTCATCACCGGTCCCGGCAGCCCCTCGGTGTTGACCAACATGGTCGTGTCGATCGAACAGCATGCGGATTGGGTGCTCGACTGCCTCGGCCACCTGAGCGCGGACGGCTTCGAAGTCATCGAGCCCACCCAACTGGCGGAGGCCGGGTGGACGCAGCACGTCAACGACTGCGCCGACATCACCCTCTACCCCCAGGCGAACTCGTGGTACATGGGCGCCAATGTGCCCGGCAAATCCCGGGTCTTCCTGCCGTACTGCGCGGGCTTCGACTTCTACCGTGCCGGCTGCGACGAGGTGGTCGCCCGCGATTACCTGGGCTACAGGAGATCTGGCCCCGCCGGCTCACGCTGCAACGACGGAGTGGTGCGCCGGTTGCAGCCGGACGTCGAGATGGTCCTCAACGAGGTGGCGGCGCTGAATCTGCCGCCGATGGAATCGATGGGCGTCCAGGAGGCTCGCGCGTTGTACGCGCAGATGTCGATGGCGCGGCCGCCGGGACCGGATGTCGGCGAGATCGTCGACGGCGTGCTGCCCGGCCCCGCCGGCGATTTGGCGTACCGGCTTTATCGGCCTGCCACCCCGGGTCCGCATCCGGTGGTCGTGTATTTCCATGGCGGTGGCTACGTTCTCGGCGACGCCGTCGCGGATGATCCGCTGTGCCGGGATCTTTGCGTGCGGAGCGGCGCCATGGTGGTCTCAGCTGACTACCGCCATTCGCCCGAGAACCGCTTTCCTGCGGCCGTCGATGACGCGATGGCCGCGGTGCTGTGGGTCGCCGACAACGCCGAGGCGCTCGGCGGCATCCCGGGTCGGTTGGCGGTGTGCGGCTGGAGCGCGGGCGGGGGACTCGCGGCGGTGGTGTGCCGGCTGGCGAGGGACCTGGGCGGCCCGACCATCGTGGGCCAGGTGTTGTTGACGCCCTTGACGTCCGGCGAGATGACGCGCGCGTCGTTCACCGAGAACGCCGATGGCTACGGTCTGACGACGCCGCTACTTCGGTGGTGCTACGACCATTACATCGACGCGTCGGATCGAGAAGACCCCCGATTCGCCCCCTTGAATGCCGCCGACCTGTCCGGGCTGCCGCCGGCCCTCGTGGTGACCGCCGAGTTCGATCCCCTGCGCGATGTCGGCGAGGCCTACGCCGCCGCGCTGCAGGCGGCGGGGGTGCCGACCGAGCATGTCGGCGCCCGCGGTCACACCCACCTATCGGTGCCGATGGTCGACGTGGTCATCTCCGGCGCGCCGGTGCGGGCGCGGATGGCGGATGCGCTACACGAATTCCTCGTACAGACAAGGGTTTCCCAGCCCACGCCCTGACGGCTCGGCAACAGAGAAAGGACTCGCAAGGATGGTCACGACGCGCGCTGAGGCAGCGGAATACGTCAAGGACGCCGGAGGATTGAAGCTCGTCGTGTTCGGGGCCGACGGGCACGAGGTCGCGGCGATGTTCGTTGAAGGCGCGGTGACGTACAACCCCGAGGAATCGACCTTCATTGCCGTCGCCGAGGACGGTCACCCGGTGGGCGAACTCTTCGTGGACGAATCGGTCGACTACGACGAGAACATCGACGCCTTCGTCATCCGCACCGTGCGCTAGTCGCGGCGACATCGATCTCGGGCGTGAATTCGACTGGCAGCGTGGCGGGTCCGCTCAGCCCGGTCAGCGGCTTCCACGGCGCGGGTCCGGTGCGGCGCGCGTCGGGCATGCGCCGCGCCATGGTCGCCAGGGCTTCGGCGAGCTCGAGTCGGGCCAGGTTCGCGCCCAGGCAGTAGTGCATGCCGGCGCCGAACGTCTGCATCGGCGGGGCCCCCACTCGGGTGATGTCGAGTCGGTCGGGGTCGTCGTAGACGGCGGGGTCGCGGTTGGCTGCGGCGGTGTTTGCGATGACCACGGTGCCCGCGGGGATCACCACCCCGGCGACTTCGACGTCCTCGAGAGCGATGCGCAACGTCGCGGCCGCGATGGGCGAATGCCGCATCGTCTCTTCAACCGCACTGTTCGCGACTTCTGGGTGCTCGCCCAGCAACCGCCACTGCTCGGGACGGTCGCACAGCACGTGCACGGAGGCGGCCAGCTGGTTGCGGGTGGTGTCGGTGCCGGCCATCAGCAGGCCCGCGGCCAGCATGCGTAGCTCGTCGGCGCTCAGGTGGTCGCCGTCGTCCTCGGCGCGGATCAGGTCGGAGATGAGGTCGTCGGTCAGCCGGTGGCGTCGCTGCGCGACCATGTCGTCGATGTAGGCGTCGAGCTCGTCCCACGCGGCCAAGATGTTGTTCTGATGAGCGGCGACCTCCCAGCTGAAGGCCTTGAAGATGTCGTCGGTCCACTCGGAGAACAGCTTCCAATCTTCGGCCGGGGCGCCCAACAGCGCACAGATGATCGGGATCGGGTATTGCCGGGCGATGTCGGCGACCACGTCGCAGCGCCCAATTGCGGTGTGGTGGTCCAGCAGTCCGTTGATCACCCCGTCGATCGTTGCGCCCAGCCGCGCGGTGGCGCGCGGTGTGAACGCCTTGGACACCAGGCGGCGCAGCCGGTGGTGCTCGGCCCCGTCGAGGCTGATCAGGTTGGTGGCGACGCGCTCCCACAATGGGCCGGTCGTGATGCCCTGGGAGGCAAGGAACATCCCCTGGGGCACGCGGAAGCGCGGGTCGCGCAGCACACTTCGGACCAGTTCGTAGGTCAGCACTTCCGGCCCATGCGGGCCGATCGCAATCGGTGCCCGGCGGCGCGCCTCGTGGAGAATCAGGTGAGCCTCTTCGGGGCTCTGGCAGTGCTCGTAATCAATAGTCGGCAGGCCGGCATCGAAGACGCTCGGGCAGGCCGACGTGTCAACCGTGAGTGTCATGGTGGTGCTCCCCAAGGGCGTCGGTTGAGTGGTTTCGCCACCAAGTCTTGTTTGCGCTAGACCACCCCACACGCGTAGTCGACTACCTGTCTTGCGGTACCGGTACTTTCGCGAAGTGGTTGGGCTCACCAGGCGGTGTGAAGCCGGTCGCGCCCGTGCGCCGGGAGTGGCGGTGCCGGATGACGGAAGCCGTTCCCCCGGTATGTGCCTTACCCGCTGAGCGGGCCGCAACGGATTTCGAGACGCTCCCGCACCGTGTCGAGAACCCGGCGTTGGCGCTCGCACTCCCGGCGGTGCGTGAGCATGAACCGCGCCATGCCCGGCACCCGTCGCGGCAACGGGTACCACTTATCGAAATCGAGGTTGTTGTCGGTGAATACGCGACGGGGGACGTCGTCGTAGATCAGGCTGAGATTGTGCTGAACGAGGGCGAAGAGCACGTAGGGAAACGCCAGCGGCGCCTTCTGCCTCAGATTCATCCAATCTATTTCGTAGAGCGGAATATCCGTGAGCTTGCCCAGGAACATCAGGTGGCCCAGGAAGTACCCCATGAACGCAGGCAAGTGCAGCATGGCCGACCGCACATTGATGGAAACGACTGCGCCGCTGGGTGAAACGTACGGCTCATACGGGTATTCGTCTGGGAACTTGACGTATCCGGTGCAGTTGATTATCCAGCTACCCGGTTCGATCGTCTTCGTCGATCCGCTCCGGAACACCAATTCGGTCGTGCCGTTGCGATCGACCGCATCCTCGAAATAGTCCATCACGACGTCGTTCAGCCCGGCGGAGATCGTGCGGTTCTCGGCCTCGGACAACACTCCCAACACGAAGTTGTCCGCCTGGGGGGTCAGGAAGGTGCCGTGCGTGGCGCGATACCAAGCCTGCACCTCTGATTCGTTCGTGCCGTCGTACCGGTGACTCAACTGGGTGGCGACCGCGCTCGGCGGCGTGCCCGCCCACCAGCGGCGGGCGCCGCTCGGCAACAGGTCGTCGCGGCAGGAGAAGAACGTGCCGCGGCCGGCGACCATGTTGACCTCGCGGCCGGGGTAGCTCGTGATCAGCGCGTGCGCGGTGTCCATCGCGGTTTTTCCGCCGCCGACGACCCACACGGGCGCATCGCTTTCCCTGATGTGGCCCGCCCGCACGTCGCAGTAGTCGGGCGACACCGAATGGACGCGCTTGCTCGAGATGGCCAGCGGTTCGTTCGGGGTGATCCCGAGGCCGAAGGCCTTGATCAAACGCGTGGTCTCGACGACGAGCTGCCGGCCGTCGGGGGCCCTGCAGGTGACCCGCACGATGCCGTTCGTCTCTTCTGCGGACTCGAAGTCCCAGCCGAGATACTCCTCGACTCCGACCCGCTGCCTGATCACGTCGACGCAGTGCTCGAAGTGGGCGAGCACCTCGCCCTTGGTCGCCAGATAACTGCGCTCCTTGGCGAGCGTCCACTCGATGTTGCCCGCCGTGAACATGGGGTGCGGCTGGTGCAGGCGGACATAGGGGTAGACGTCGACCCACATGCCGCCGACGCGTCTCCGGCGGTCGATCAGGATCACCGTCTGCTCACGCGATAGGTATCGGCTGGCGGCGAACAAGGCATTCAACCCGGCGATGCCGGCGCCGACGATGCACACGTCGCTGGTTGCCACCGGCGCGGACTGGGGTGCGGACATCGGACCGCCTTTCCTCGCAGATGCCCACAATTATGGGTCCGCACCGCGCTGCCGACATGCGTAATCGACTACCTCATTGGTAGGCGCCGACGTCCGCGGCTCGCTACCCCTGGGCCAACTCGGCGACCGGCTGCCATTCCTCCCAGGTGCACAGCCGGCTCTCGTAGTCGGCCTTGGCCGTCGCCAGCGGTGAAGCGCCGAAAAAGACTCGCAGCGGCGGCTTTTCGGCGTCGACCACCTTCAGCAGCGCCGTGGCGGACGCCTCCGGACTGCCCGGGCTGGCCCAGCGCTTGCTGCGCTCGGCCTGCACGGCGGCACGAACATCGTCGTACGCCGGCAGCGGATCGGCGTGCCTGGCCGAATCCCCGGCCCAGTCGGTGTCGAAGCCGCCCGGCTCGATCAACGTGACGTGCACACCGAACGGGGCGACCTCTTGGGCCAGCGCCTGCGAAAAGCCTTCCAGCGCCCACTTGGACGCGTGGTACATGCCGACCAATGGGAAAGCGGTGATGCCCCCGATCGAGGACACCTGAATGATGTGGCCGCTGCGCTGGTCGCGCAGGTACGGCAACGCCGCCTGGGTGATCCACAGCGCCCCAAAGACGTTGGTCTCGATCTGATCCCGTGCGTCTTGTTCGGACAACTCCTCGACGAACCCGAACTGCCCGTAACCGGCGTTGTTGACCACGATGTCCAGCCGCCCGAAGTGGTCGTGCGCCTGCTTGACCGCGGCGAAGTCGGCGTCCCGATCGGTGACGTCCAATCGGATCGGCAACAGCGCGTCGCCGTACTTCTCGGCCAGGTCGTCGAGCGATGCCGTGTTGCGGGCGGTGGCGGCGACCTTGTCGCCGCGCTCGAGCGCCGCGATCGCCCACGCGCGCCCGAAGCCTCGCGATGTACCGGTGATAAACCAAACTTTTTCAGTCACGCAGTGTTGCAACGCCGCCGTCACCGCGTAATTCCCGGACGGTAGCGTTTCCCTCGTGAGTCGTGCGGCGTTGGACAAGGACCCCCGGGACGTCGCGTCGATGTTCGACGGCGTCGCCCGCCGCTACGACCTGACCAACACCGTGCTGTCGCTGGGGCAGGACCGGTATTGGCGGGCCGCCACCCGGTCGGCACTGGCGATCGGACCCGACCAGAAGGTGTTGGACCTGGCCGCCGGCACCGCGGTGTCCACCGTCGAGCTCAGGAAATCCGGGGCATGGTGCGTGGCGGCCGACTTCTCGGTCGGGATGCTCGCCGCGGGTGCCGCGCGCAACGTCCCGAAGGTCGCCGCCGACGCCACCCGGCTGCCGTTTGGGGACGACGTATTCGACGCGGTCACAATCAGTTTCGGGTTGCGCAACGTCGTCGACCCGCAGGCGGCGCTGCGCGAGATGGCCCGCGTCACTCGCCCGGGCGGCCGGTTGGTGGTGTGCGAATTCTCCACGCCGACCAACGGGCTGTTCGCCACCGTCTACAAGGAGTACCTGATGCGGGCGCTGCCGCGGGTGGCCCGCGCGGTGTCCAGCAATCCCGACGCCTACGTCTACCTCGCGGAGTCGATCAGGGCGTGGCCGGACCAGACCAAATTGGCGCACGAGATTTCGCGGGCCGGATGGGCGGCGGTGCGGTGGCGCAACCTGACCGGCGGCATCGTGGCGCTGCATGCGGCCTACAAGCCGCTGCGCTGAAAACGGGCTAGTGGGTGCCGGCCCGCTGAACGAAGCCGACCTGGTCGGGGCAGTAGTGGTCCACAGCGGCCCCGAGGAACTGGAACGCCTGGCCCTGGGTGGTGCCGCGCGGCAGGTTGTGCTGGATGAAGTTGGCCGACTTGTACGGGTCGCCGTCCACGCCCCGGCCGATCCGGTCGCAGGTGATCTTGCCCAGCCACGCGAGCTGGTCCTGCGGCTGGTAGATACCGAAGCCGTTGACGGTGTTCTTGAACGGGGCGTCGTAATCGTTCGACGGCGGCGGCGAGGCCAGCGCCGGCGCGGCCAGCGCGATGGCGGCGGCGGCCAGGCCGCCGATAGTAGCCAGCTTCGTTCCCTTCATTAGCCGGACTATACACCGCTCATCTGAAGCGCGCGGAAAAATGTCCACTGCCCCGATCCGGCCGGATGACCGTTTGCGCAGGTCAGTCGGCTCAGCTGAACGGCACCCGGCGATCGATCAGCCGCGACAGCCGGCCGCCGCCCCGCCAGGCCCGCGCGACCCAGTCCGCGTCGTCGTCGGTGACCAGGTTGGCCATCACCCGCACGGCGATCGTCATCAGCCGCGGCGAGCGCATCGCGATCGGTCCGGTCGCGGGCAGGAAGCGCTGAAAGGTCAGCAACAGCGCCAGCCGGCGCGCGACCGAGAAGCCCCGGCCGTAGTGCTGCTGCAGCAGCGACGGCCACACCCGCGACAGGTCTTGAGACAGGCCACAGCAGTCCAGCAGCTCGGCGGCCAACCGTCCCGTCTCCATCCCGTAGTCGATGCCCTCCCCGTTCAGCGGGTTGACGCAGGCCGCGGCGTCGCCGATCAGCATCCAGTTGGGCCCGGCCACCCCGGACACCGCGCCGCCCATCGGCAGCAGCGCCGACGCCACCGCCCGCGGCGGGCCTTCGAAGCCCCATTCGTCGCGCCGCAGGTCGGTGTAGTAGTCGATCAGCGGGCGCAGCGCCAGGTCGGCCGGCCGTTTCGACGTCGACAAGGCCCCGACGCCGATGTTCACCTCGCCATTGCCGAGCGGGAAGATCCAGCCGTAGCCGGGTAGCACCGCGCCGTCCGGCGAACGAAGCTCCAGGTGCGACGTCAGCCACGGGTCGTCGGCGCGCGGGGTGGCCAGATACCCGCGGGCGGCGACGCCGTACACCGTCTCCTGGTGCCAACGCCGGCCTAGTTTGCGGCCCAGCGAAGAGCGGGCCCCGTCGGCTACGATCAGCTGCCGGCAAGCCACCTCCGTGCCGTCGGCCAAGGTCAGCGATGCCACCCGCCTCGACGAGTCATGATGCACCGCAACGGCTTTCGTTCCCAACATCATTCGCGCGCCGGAATCCTCGGCGACCTTGCGGATCCGGTCGTCCAACTCGAGTCGGGCCACGGCGCTACCGGTCGACGGAAACGACGGGCCCGGCCAGTCGACCTGGACCTCGCCGCCGAAACCGCTCATCCGCAGGCCGCGATGCCGGATGCGGGTGTCCAGCCAGTCGCCCAGCCCGAGGCGCTCGCACTCGGCGACCGCGCGCGGCGTCAGCCCATCACCGCACGCCTTGTCCCGGGGGAAGCTGGCGGAGTCGATGACCAGCACGTCGTGGCCCGCGCGCGCGGCCCACGCGGCCGCCGCCGAACCCGCGGGTCCGGCGCCCACGACCACCAGGTCGGCTTTGGTCTCCACGCTCACCAGTATGTTGGTCGGGTGAGTACTCCGGCGACGGTGGTGGCGGGCATCGACTTCGGCGACCCCGCCTTCGCCGCCACGGTGCGCGACGGCGTCGGGCGGATCGAACGGCTCATGGACACCGAGCTGCGCAGCGCCGACGACGTGATGACCGACTCGCTGACCCACCTATTCAAGGCCGGCGGCAAGCGATTCCGGCCGTTGTTCACCGTCCTGTCCGCCCAGATCGGGCCGAACCCCGACGCGCACGAGGTGACGATCGCCGGCTCGGTCATCGAGCTGGTGCACCTGGCCACCCTCTATCACGACGACGTGATGGACGAGGCGGAGGTGCGCCGGGGCGCGCCCACCGCGAACGTCCGCTGGGGGAACAACGTCGCGATCCTGGCGGGGGACTACCTGTTCGCCACGGCGTCGCGGCTGGTGTCGCGGCTCGGGCCCGAGGCGGTGCGCCTGATCGCCGAGACGTTCGCCCAGCTGGTGACCGGGCAGATGCGGGAGACGCGCGGCCTGACGGGCCCGGCCGAGGGGGCCGATCCGATCGAGCACTACCTGAAGGTGGTGTACGAGAAGACCGCCTGCCTGATCGCCGCGGCGGGCCGGTTCGGCGCCATGTTCTCCGGCGCCGACGCCGAGCAGGTCGAGCGGCTCAGCCGGCTCGGCGGCATCGTGGGCACCGCCTTCCAGATCTCCGACGACATCATCGACATCGACAGCGACTCGCATGAGTCCGGCAAGCTGCCCGGCACCGACGTGCGCGAGGGCGTGCACACGCTGCCGATGCTCTACGCGCTGCGCGAACCCGGGGCCGACGCGGTGCGGCTGCGTGAGCTGCTGGCCGGGCCCATCGACGACGACGCGGCGGTGGCCGAGGCGCTGGCGCTGTTGCGGGCGTCCCCCGGGATGGCCAAGGCCAAGCAGACGCTGGCCGAATACGCGGGGCAGGCGCGCGACGAGTTGGCCCTGCTGCCCGATGTCCCCGGCCGGCAGGCGCTGCAGACGCTGGTCGACTACACCATCAGCCGGCACGGTTAGCGCGTCGAGGGAACCTTTGGCGCCTTTTCAGGCGTTCAATGAGCGATAGTCGACGCTCCAAGGAGGACCCGATGACCTGGCATCCCCATGCCAACAGGCTGAAGACCTTCGCCCTGTTGGTCGGTATGTCCGCGTTGATCGTGTTCGTGGGCTCGCTGTTCGGCAGGACCGCGATGTTCCTGTCGGTGCTGTTCGCCATCGGCATGAACGTCTACACCTACTACAACAGCGACAAGCTGGCGCTGCGGGCGATGCACGCGCAGCCGGTGTCCGAGCTGCAGGCGCCGGCGATGTACCGGATCGTGCGCGAACTCGCCACCGCCGCGCACCAGCCGATGCCCCGGCTGTACATCAGCGACACCAACGCGCCCAACGCGTTCGCGACCGGCCGTAACCCGCG
Organism: Mycobacterium sp. E3305; assembly: GCF_001666785.1. Classification (NCBI taxonomy): domain Bacteria; kingdom Bacillati; phylum Actinomycetota; class Actinomycetes; order Mycobacteriales; family Mycobacteriaceae; genus Mycobacterium; species Mycobacterium sp. E3305. Next base: position 30,539 of record NZ_LZJA01000042.1, read on the forward strand.
CAACGCCGCCGTGTGTTGCACCACCGGCATTTTGGGAATCCTAAGCGAACGCGAGCTGCGGGCGGTCCTGGGGCACGAGCTGTCCCACGTCTACAACCGCGACATCCTCATCTCCTGCATCGCCGGAGCGATGGCGTCGATCATCACCGCCCTGTCCTACATGGCGATGTTCTTCGGCGGCAACCGCGACGACGAGGGCAATCCCTTTGCGCTGCTGTTGGTTTCGCTGCTGGGTCCGATCGCCGCCACCGTGGTGCGGCTGGCGGTGTCGCGGTCGCGCGAGTACCAGGCGGACGAATCGGGTGCGGTGCTGACGGGCGACCCCCTGGCCTTGGCGTCGGCGCTGCGCAAGATCTCGGGCGGCGTCCAGGCGGCCCCGCTGCCGCCGGAGCCGCAGCTGGCCAGCCAGGCCCACCTGATGATCGCCAACCCGTTCCGCGCGGGCGAGCGGATCGGGTCGCTGTTCTCGACGCACCCGCCGATCGAGGACCGCATCCGCCGGCTGGAGGCGATGGCGCGCGGCTAGCCGAGCATGAGTCCGTCGCGGGATTTGATATCGCCCGCGCTATCAAATCCGGCGAGAGCCATATGGTGCGGAGAGGCCCGTCCCTGGGGATGAGTGACTCCCGGATTTGATATCACCCGTGCTATCACATTGCGCGTGGACCACTACACCTACCGAGCGCAGTGGTTGACCGACTACGACGAATACCTAGGCGTATGCGTCGAATTGCCGTACCTGAGGCGCCAAGCGCCCACCGCGCCCCAAGCGGTGGCCGCCATCGAGGACGCCGTCACCGAGCATGTGGAGGTCCTGCGCGCCTGCGGCGACGAAGTTCCCGAACCGCTGTCGCGGCGCCACTACGGCGGGCGATTCCTGGTGAGAACCTCGCCGGAGTTGCATGCCCGCCTCGCGCTGGAGGCCACCGAGCAGGGTGTGCCGATGAACCAGTGGATCGTCCAGAAGCTCAGCGGGAGGGCGCCGAGCGGCACCTTCGGGCTTTCCGGGTGGGATTGAGCATGCCAATCAGGCAGCGGCCTCGGGCCTTTCGGGCTCGACGACCTCACTCGCATTTTTGCCAGCGGCATGGCCGGTCTCGAACCTCCCGCGGATGTTCACCGTGCCGCCGTTGGCTTCGTGCTGGCGCTGCCAGTCGCTGATCGTCTGATGCGCCGCGTGGTCCAGGTAGTGCACCGAAACATCCACGGTGACAACGGTTCCGGTGGGAATCGAGGCCAGGACCCGGGTGAGTCGCGGGAGCGCCAGGAACGTGCACGCGGCGCCCTCGATCTGCACCTGCCACTCGCCGTCGACGGACGTGGCGTCGACCTTGGCCCGAATCACCCGCCAACCGGTCAGCGCGATGGCCAGCGCGAGGCCGATCATCACCCCGTGCAGCAGGTTGAGGAACACCACACTGACGGCGGTCACGACGTACACGGCGAGATCGCCGTGCTTCATCGCGGTTTCGATATGGGCCGGCTTGAGCAACTGGATGCCGATGACGATGAGCAGCCCGGCGAGCGCGGCGGTGGGGATTTCGTCGACCAGCCCGGCGAACGGGATGGTGAACAGCAGGATCCACACGCCGTGCAGGAACGCCGAGGCGCGCGACTTGGCGCCCGCGTTGACGTTGGTCGAGCTGCGGACGATGACGCCGGTGACCGGCAGCCCGCCGATCGTGCCCGACACCATGTTGGCGGCGCCCTGCCCGACCAATTCCCGGTCGAAGTCGGTGCGTGGCCCGTTGTGCATCCGGTCGACCGACACCGCCGACAGCAGGCTTTCGACGCTGGCGATGAGCGCGACGGTGATCACGCCGATCGCGACCGCGCCCCAGCCGTCGTGCGGAATGTCGGGCAGCTGCAACGCGTCCAACGGCGAGCCCTCGAGGTCGATGCGGCGCACGTGGAACGGAAAGACGACCGACACCACCGTCACGACCACGATCGCGACCAACGGGCCGGGAACGCGGCGCAACTTGGCGGGAACCCACCGCCAGCAGACGAGGATGGCGATCACCAATGCGCCCAAGATGACCCCCGGCCGGTGCGCGCCGATGATCTGCCCCGGCAGCTCGATGACGTTGTGCCAGGCCGTGCTCTTGGATTTTCCGCCCAGCAGAACGTGCGCCTGTTGCAGCGCGATCGTGATGCCGATGCCGGCCAGCATGGCGTGCACGACCACCGGCGAGATCGCCAGCGCCGCCCGCGCGACGCGGCTGAGCCCCAACAGCACCTGCAGGGCGCCGGCGGCCACGGTGATGAAACACGTTACGCCCCAACCGAAGTCGGATACCAGGTCGGCTACCACCACCGTCAGTCCGGCCGCTGGGCCGCTGACCTGTAGCGGCGACCCGCCGATGGCGCCGACCACGATGCCGCCGACGATGGCGGCGATCAGGCCGGCCAGCACCGGGGCGTTGGATGCGATCGCGATCCCCAGGGACAACGGGAGCGCGACCAGGAAAACGACGAGCGACGAAGGGAGGTCGTGCCGGATGATCGACCGCACGCGGTCTTTGCGCGGGCTGGCGGTCTGGTCGTGAGGTTGGTTGCCGAGCTGTTCGATGTGTTGCATCGGTCGCTTCCCTCGTTAGATGTTTGCGGGGGATGTTCCGATGTCCGCCCCATATGGCGCTGTATTACGTCGGCGTAAACTCTTGGCGCACAAACGGTTACGACCCGGCCGGACCCACACTGGCACGGCCGGGAATCCCTGGCTGCTGCATCGACGGTATTTTGCTGGCGAACCGAGGGTCAAGCGGACGGGCCCGGCCCATATGGAATGCAAAGATTTGAATTCGACCGGTGTCAGATGGCCCGTCAGAAGCCCGAGCCGTGCACCTCGTGCCCGGGTACCTCGACCATCAGGCCGCGGTAGGCGTCCTCGACCGTCGCACCGTGGTTGATCACCGCGTCGACCTCGCGGGCGATCGGCATGTTCAGGCCGAACTCATTGGCGAATTCCATGATCACGCTGGCGGCCTTGACGCCTTCGGCGACCTGGTTCATCGAGGCGATGATCTCGTCGATCGGCTTGCCCGCGCCGAGTTGTTCACCGACGTGGCGGTTGCGGCTGCGCTGGCTGGTGCAGGTGACGATCAGGTCACCCAGGCCGGCCAGGCCCGGGAAGGTCTCGGGGTTGCCGCCCAGGGCAACGCCGAGCTTGGTCATCTCCCGCAGCGCGCGCGCGATCACCAGCGCGCGGGTGTTCTCACCGATGCCCAGCGAGTAGCCCATTCCCACCGAGATGGCATAGACGTTCTTCAGCGCCCCGGCCATCTCCACCCCGATGACGTCGTCGGTGGTGTACACCCGGAAACGCCGGGTGCGGAACAGCCCGGAAAGCCGGGTCGCCAGGTGCTGGTCGGGCATGGCCAGCACCGCCGCGGCGGCGTAACCCTCGCCGACCTCGCGGGCGATGTTGGGCCCCGCCAGGATGCCGGCCGGATGACCGGGCAGGACCTCCTCGATGATCTGCGACATCCGCATGTTGGTGCCCTGCTCGAGCCCCTTGACCAGGGACACCACCGGTACCCAGGGCCGCAGTTCCTTCGCCAGCTCGGTCAGCACCCCGCGGAACCCGTGTGAGGGCACGCCCATGACTACGACGTCGGCGCAGTTGGCCGCCTCGGCGAAGTCGGTGGTGGCGCGCAGGGTGTCGCTCAGCACCGCCTCGTCGCCGAGGTAGCGGCTGTTGCGGTGGTTTTCGTTGATGTCCTTCGCGGTCTCCTCCGAGCGCACCCACTGCAGCGTCGGTCCTCGTCGCGCGCAGATGGAGGCAACCGTGGTCCCCCAGGAACCGCCACCGAGGACAACGACCTTGGGTTCACGCATCTCTGCTGCCATGGCGATCAGCGTATTGCCGACATCGAAGATTTAGAAGCAGTTCACCCGGCGAGTGCCCGGTCGGACGCCCGGCCGAACACCATCGCCTCCTCGATGCGGTCGAAGCGGTAATCGATGGCGTCTGCCAGGTAGTTCTGCCGCACGTTCCACGGCCGCCTGGTTCCCGACTTCGGGAGCGCGTGCACCGAGCGCAGCACGTAGCCGGCGTTGATGTCCCACGAGGGCTTCTCGGTCATCGGCTCGTTGCCGCGGTGCGGGTAGGCGTGCGTGTAGCCGTGGGCGGCCATGTGCGCCAGCAGCTTTGCCGTCGCCCGGGCGGTGATGTCCGCGCGCAGCGTCCACGATGCGTTGGTGTAGCCGACGCACCAGAACAGGTTGGGCACGTCCTCGAGCATGTGTGCCTTGTAGACGAAGCGGTCGTTGGTCTTGATCTCGTTGCCGTCCAGGCTGATCGCGGTGCCGCCCAAGGCCTGCAGCTGCAACCCGGTGGCGGTGACGATGATGTCGGCGTCGAGGTGCCGACCGGATTCGAGCGCGATGCCCGTCGCGTCGAAATGGTCGATGTGGTCGGTGACCACCTCGGCGCGGCCGGCGCTGATGGCCCCGTACAGGTCGGCGTCGGGGATCAGGCACATCCGCTGGTCCCACGGGTCGTACCGCGGTTTGAAGTGGGTGTCGACGTCGTAGCCGGGGGGCAGGCTGGCGATCGCCTTGCGCCGCAGCAGCCACCGCACCAGGCCCGGCGCCTTGCGGGACAAGGCGAAGAACACCGCCTCGGTCAGTGCGCTGTACATCCGGACAACCAGGTGGGCGGGCTTGCGCGGCAGCACCTTCCGCGCGACGGCGGCGACCCTGCCGTATTTCGACGCCGAGATCAGATAGGTGGGCGAGCGCTGCAGCATGGTGACCTTCGCGGCCCGATCCGACAGCGACGGCAGCAGGGTGACCGCGGTGGCCCCGCTGCCGATCACCACGACCTTCTTGCCGGTGTAATCGAGGTCCTCCGGCCAGTGCTGGGGATGCACCACGGTCCCGCCGAACGTTTCGATGCCCGGGAAGTCGGGGGTGTACCCCTCGTCGTAGTTGTAGTAGCCGCTGCCGAAGAAGAGGAACCGGCCGCGGTAGCGCTTCGGCGCGCCGTCCTGCTCGACGGTGACCGTCCAGGTGTCGGTGGACGAATCCCAGTCGGCCGAGCGGACATGACTGTCGAATCGGATGTGGCGATCGATCCCGTATTTGTGCGCCGTGGCGGCCAGGTACTCGCGGATGTGCACACCGTCGGCCACGCCCTCCTTACGGGTCCACGGCTCGAACGGGAACGACAGCGTGAAAATGCTGCTGTCCGAGCGCACCCCGGGGTAGCGGAACAGGTCCCACGTGCCGCCGATCTGCGCGCGCCGCTCCAGGATGGTGTAGGTCAGCTGGGGGTTGCGCTCGTTGATCCGGTAGGCCGCGTCGATGCCGGAGATGCCGGCACCGACGATGATGACGTCGGAGTAGTCGGCCTCGGTAGGGGTCATCGCCATTGAGAACCTCGCTTACGGCCGTGGGCTACCGGTAGTTCACGAACTGCAGCGCGACGTCCAGGTCGGCCTGCTTGAGCAGCGCCTGGACGGCCTGCAGGTCGTCGCGCTTCTTGCTGGTGACGCGGATCTCGTCGCCCTGGATCTGCGTCTTGACGCTCTTGGGGCCCTCGTCGCGGATCAGCTTGGTGATCTTCTTGGCGTTCTCGCTGCTGATGCCCTGCTTGATGGTGCCGCTGACCTTGTAGGTCTTGCCGGATGACTGCGGTTCACCGGCGTCGAACGCCTTCATCGAGATGTCGCGGCGGATCAGCTTCTCCTTGAAGACGTCGACAGCCGCCTTGACGCGTTCTTCGGTGGACGACGTCAGCTCGATTGCCTCGTCGCCCTTCCACGCGATCGTGGTGTCGGTTCCGCGGAAGTCGAAGCGAGTGGCCAGCTCCTTGGCGGCCTGGTTGAGCGCGTTGTCGACCTCCTGGCGCTCGACTTTGCTGACAATGTCGAACGATGAGTCCGCCATTCGATCCGTCCCTTCATCCGGTGATGGCCGTTTGTGCTTTGTCTACCCCCTCGTTGTAACCTGTCTGGCGGCAGGTTGCCCGAGCGGCCAATGGGAGCGGACTGTAAATCCGTCGCGAAAGCTTCACAGGTTCGAATCCTGTACCTGCCACCAAGCTTCATCAGAGCGCGGGCTTCACGGCTTTCGGCTCGTCCTCGATCCGCACGTCGCGCCCGGCGCCCGCCGACACCGTGGCGGCCTCGCCGCGAGCCAGGCCCACCGTCGCGACGATCACCAGCGCCGCGGCCACTCCCAGCACAACCCAGTCGAAGCCGTGCGCGTCCAACGTCTCACCGAGCACGGTGATCCCGAGGACCGCGCCCACGATCGGCTTGGCGGCGATGATCGTCGGCAACGAGGCGGTCAAGGCGCCGGCGCGGTACGCCGACTGGTGGATCACCATCCCGGCCGCCCCGCAGAACACCCAGCCGTACACCTCGGGTCTGGTCCACAACTGGTCGGGGTTGTGTTCGAGGATGTCGACGACGCCTTTCATCAGCACCGCGAAGACGGCCAGCAACGAACCGGCGACCGCCGCGAGCAACAACGCCGCCACCGGCCGATCCGACCAGACCCGGGCGCCGGCCATCGCCAACAGCAGCGGCGGGGCCATGGCCAGGGCCACGATCAGCCATACGTCGGCCGCCGCGCGCTCCTGACCGCCCGCCGGCTGGCCGACCGCGATGACAACCACCAGCGCCGCGGTGAGCACCACCGCCCACAGCCACTCCGGGCGGGTGACCGGGTGGCGGCTCATCCGCGCATAGATCGGCAGCGCGAACAGCAGCGACGTCACCTGAAGCGACATCACCAACAGCACGGAGCCCTTGTCCAGGGCGGCGGCCAGCAAAACGTAGCTGGCGATGTCGCCGAGACCGCCCAGCAACCAACGCCTGTCGCGCAACAGCATGCCGAACAGCGCGAGGTGGCCGACGGGTTTGTCGGTGACCTCCTGCGCGGACCGCTGGCGGACCACGTTGCCGATCGCCGACGCCAGCGCGGCAAGGAGGGCAAGGATCGCCGCCATATCAGTGTTCGACACGGGTTACCTCCTCGCCTGGGCGTCGCTGCACGGATTTGCTCACCAATCTAGTCGGGCTGCGGCAAACCGCCCGTCGAGCATTCTCATAGCGGGAAAGCGGTGCCGGTGAGCTGCTCGGAAAGGTCCCACAGCGCCGCGGCGGTGCCCGCCCGCTTGGCCGGCCAGTTACGCCAGGTCGGCTGGGTGCGGCCATACAGACCGAAGCGCGGGCCGACGAAGGTGTCGCCGGGCAGATCCTGCGAGACCGCGTACAGCGTCTGCCTGGCCCCGAAATCGGCGTCGGTGGACACGATGCGGTCGACGGCCAACACCGCCGCGTCGCCCAGCTTGCGTCCGGAGTTGCCCTGCAGGTTGGTGTGCGACCAGCCGGGGTGGGCGGCCAGCGCGCGCAGTGGAGAACCGACGGCGTCCAGGCGCCGCTGCAGCTCCTTGGTGAACAGCAGGTTGGCCAGCTTCGACTGGCTGTAGGCCAGCCACGCCGAATACGGGCGGGAGCGCCAGTTCAGGTCCTTGAGGCTGACGTAGCCGAAGTGGTGCATCAGCGAGGACACCGTCACCACCCGGTCGGTCAGCTTGGGCAGCAACAGGTTGGTCAGCGCGAAATGGCCGAGGTGGTTGGTGCCGATCTGGCCCTCGAAGCCGTCGGCGGTCACCGCGTGTTTGGTGGCCATGATGCCGGCGTTGTTGACCAGCACGTCCACCGCCGTCATCTCGTCGGCGAAGCGCCGCACCGAGCCCAGGTCCTGCAGGTCGAGGTGGCGGACGTCGACGTCACCGCGCATCCGATCCGCGGCGGCCTTGCCCTTCTCGGTGTCGCGAACGGCCAGCACGACGCGGGCGCCGGCCCGGGCCAATTCGCGGGCGGTCACTTCCCCCAGTCCGGCGTTGGCGCCGGTGATCACGACGGTGCGTCCGGCGAAGGAGGGCAGGTCTGCTGCGGTCCAACCAGGCATGCAGCCCACCCTAACTACGTGATGCCTCCCACCCGAACGCCGCAGGTATCGTGCGTGGGATGGCCGGTGGAACTCCGACGCCGCGGATGTATTTAGGGGTCATCGTCAATCCGCTCGCGCGCAGGAATCGCGGCGCGCGCGGTGACCGCGTCGCCGAGCTGCGCCGCATCGTCGGTCCGTGGGGCGAGGTCCACGAAACCGCCTCGACCGAGGAGCTGGGCAAGACCCTGGACGGGCTCCACCCGCGGGTCACGCACCTCGTGGGCGACGGCGGCGACGGCGCGCTGCACTGGTTGATCAACGAAATCGAGCGCTGCGAAGCCGATCCGGAACGCTGGCCGACGTTCGTGCCGTCCAACGGCGGCAGCGTCAACGCCGTCGCGCGCAAGGCGCGGGTGCGCGGGCGGCCCGACGCCATCGTCCGCGCCCTGGTGGCAGCCGCCGAGGCGAACCGGCCCCCGCCCGAAATGCGTTTGGACACCCTGCAACTCGACGGCGAGACCGCGGACGGCGCGGCGTTTCATCGCCTGTGTTTCGGACTCGCCGCCGGCGGCGTCGGCAACCGGTTCTACGACATGTATTACGGAAAGCCCGACCACGGCCGTACAGAGGTCGCCCGGGTGATCGGCCGTTCGTTCCGCGATTACCTAGCGTCCAAGGTCGGCCGTTCGCGGGCGTCCAGTTACTCGTCGGTGCTGTTCACCCCAACGCGTGCCCGGGTCGTCATCGACGGCGAGGAGGTCCCGTCGCGGACGCACCGCGTGCTGCACGCGGGAGCGATCGACCTGCGGATCGGGGGACCGTTCCGGCTCTTCCCGAAGGCCGAGAATCCCGGCGCGCTGCATTTCCAGGCCGGCGAGATACGGCCCTCGCGGATCGTGGTCCAGCTGCCCGCGGCACTCACCAATGGCACGCTGCGGGGTCCCGGGGTTCGCGACGTGAACGGCCGCGAAATGACCATCGAGGCCGAGGGGGAGCCGCTCTCGCCGATCATCGACGGCGAACGCTTCGTCGGGATCACCCGGTTGGTGGCCCGGGCCGGCCCCCGCATCCGGGTTGCCCAGCCGAGCTGACTCCGTAGCTCAGTAGGTCAGCAGCGGCGAGACGGCTCCCGTGGCGCATCTCACTCGCCGCCGGGAATGCGAAGCTCGATATTGGGGTTGCTATGGCCTTTGCGGTGCGAATACGAAATGCACCCCGGATTCGGCCGAAGTCATCCCAGGAGAAATCATGATGCTGAGAAATACGTACCTCAGTATCCGCACGGATGCGACAAGGCCCGGGCGATAAATGCGCTGTTCAACCCATAAACGTGAATACTGAAGTCCGTAGATGCGGATCCCATGATTGTCGACGGGTGCCGGTAGTTAAGTCCATCCTGTGAGATTAATGTGCGGTCTCCGGAAATGCCTTGCACGCTTTGCTCAACATCCATCAACGGCGTTACATTGGGCGTTATCAATTGATCCGAAAAGTTCTTATCGCTCATAGTTGACCCGGAAGGGGGTGGCTCCTGCGATGGAGACGCTCATTGACCATCTGCACATGCGCGAAGCCCAAACACCCGACAAGACCCTCTTCCGCTTCGTCGACGACGAAGGCCGCGAGCTGGAGCACTACACCTATCGGAGCTTCTCCGAGCGGACGCGCGAGCTGGCCGCGTACCTGTCGACCGAAGCCGGGCTGCGGCCGGGCGATCGAGCGTTGCTCGTCTACCCGCCCGGCCTGGAGATGGTCGCGGCGTTCTACGCCTGCGCGCGGATCGGGGTGATCGCCGTGCCGGTCAGCCCGCCGCTGCCGATGTCGTTCGAGTCGGGTCTGGCCAAGCTCAGCTTCATCGCCCGCGACTGCCAGGCCAAGGCGGTGCTATCGACCAAACAGTTCGAGTACGACTACCGCATGCTGCTCAACCACCTTGACGGCGGCTCGCCGTGGGCGGAGGCCCAGCGGCCCCCGGAGCTGCCCTGGTTCAGCACCGACGGCACGCAGGAGTTCGGCGGCGCCCACGTCCCCGACACCCCGGAGCCGGTGCTCTTCCTGCAGTACACCTCCGGATCCACCAGCGACCCGAAGGGCGTGGTGGTCAGCCACGCCAACGTCATCGCCAACGCCTCGGCCTTCGCGGGTGGCGAGGTGCTGGTCAGCTGGCTCCCACAGCACCATGACATGGGCCTGATCTCCGCCTACTTGTTCATCCTGCTGGTCGGCGGCACCACGCACGCCATGTCACCGCTGGACTTCCTCAAGCGGCCGTCGTCGTGGCTGCGGCTCATCAGTGACGTGCGCGCGACCCACACGCCGGTGCCCAACTTCGCCCTCGAGTTGTGCCTGCGCGAGGACAAGCTGCCCACATCCGAGCTCGCCGGGATCGACCTGAGCAGCCTGGAGAACATCGTCGTCGGCGCGGAACCGTTGCGCGCCAGCACGTTTGCGCGCTTCCGGCAACGGTTCGCCCCCTACGGCCTGGAACCCAACGCCCTTACCGGCGCGTACGGCATGGCCGAGAACACCCTGATCGTTTCGCTTCGCGGCCGCCAGACGCTGGCGCTGAACAAGCGTGCGCTGGAGAGGAACCTCGCGCGGGTCGAAAAGGCCCAGCCGGAGAACAGCAACCAGGCCCCGGTGGTCAGCTGCGGCAAGCCGATCGACGGCAACGTGGTCCGCATCGTCGACCCCGAGACCGGCGAGGCCCTCGGGGAGGGCCGGGTCGGCGAGGTCTGGCTGGATGGCCCGTCCAAGGGCGGCGGCTACTGGAACCGCCCCGACGTCACCGCGGAGGCGTTCGCGGCCCGCATCGCCGGCGACACCGAGCGCACCTACCTGCGAACCGGCGACCTCGGCTTCCTCTACGAGGGCGAGCTGTTCGTCTGCGGCCGCAGCAAGGACCTGATCATCGTGCGCGGCGTCAACTGCTACCCCTCCGACATCGAGGGCATCGTGGAGCGGTCTGCCCCGCAGGTGCGCGGCGGCTGCGTGGCCGCGTTCGCGGTGGAGCGCGACGACCAGGAGGTGCTGGCCGTGGTGGCCGAGGTCCGTGACGCGGGAGCGCTGCCGGACGGCAAGGCGCTGGCGCGGGCCATCCGCCGGCATGGCCACATCGACCCGCACACCATCGTGTTCGTGCCGCCGCACACCATCCCCAAGACCACCTCGGGCAAGATCCGGCGGTCCTCGACGCGTCAGCTTTGGCTGGACGGCGAGCTGCCCGTCCTGGCGAGCTACACGCACCAGGCCCACGAATGGGCGCAGACCGACCCGGGCCCGCTGGACCGGTTCCGCAACCTGATCGAGAGCTACGACCTCACCGGCGAAGAGGACTGCTCCTTCGCGGACCTCGGCATCGACTCGCTGGCGCTCGCCGAGCTGCGCGCCGACCTGCAGGCCCTGCTGGAAGAGCATGGCGCGGGGGAGCTGGCCGAGGAGGTCAACACGCGCCTGCTCCAGCGGCTCACGGTGGCCGAATTCTTCCGCCTGATGCGGCAATTCGGCGGGGGGTCCGGCCAGCCGCTCGATGCGCTGCGTCAGGCGCTGGACCAGATTTCGACCGAGTACGAGGCCTACGAGGTCGCGCGGATGCGGGCCGACGCCCAGCTGCCCCTGCCGGCGTTGCCGCCGGCGCGGTCGGGGGCCCCCGGCGACATCCTGCTGACGGGCGCGACCGGCTTCCTGGGGCCGTTCCTGGTCGCCAGCCTGCTCGGCCGGACGTCCCTCACGGTCCACGCGCTGATCCGCGCCACGGATCCCGCGCACGGGCTGGACCGGATCGTCGCGTCCCTGCGCCGGGCCCGGCTGTGGACGCCGGCCCTCGAAGCCGAGGTCCGGGCGCGGGTGCGCGTGGTCTGCGGCGACCTCGCCGAGCCGCAGCTCGGCATCGGCGAGGAGGGGTTCCGGCGCCTGGCCGAGAGCGTCGACGCCATCCTGCACAACGGCGCCCTGGTCAACTACGTTCGGACCTACGACGCCCTGCGCCCGGCCAATGTGATCGGGACGCACGAGCTGCTGCGGCTGGCGATGACGGCGCACCGCAAGACCTTCCACCTGGTCTCGAGCACCTTCATCTACGGGTGGAGCGTCAAGCCGGTGGTCGGGGAGTCCGACGCCAACCTGGAGATGAACGCCCTGGACTTCGGCTACTCGCAGACCAAGTGGGTGGCCGAGCAGCTGGCCTTCGCCGCCCAGCGGCAGGGGCTCGACGTGCGCATCTTCCGGCCCTCGCTGATCTCGCCGACCAGCGCGGGCTTCGGCAGCGGCGACGACATCCTGGTGCGCACCGTGGCGTTCATGATCGAACACGGCATCGCCGCCAACGCGCTCAACCAGCTCAGCCTGCTGCCTGCGGACCTGATCGCCGACCACATCGTCGCGCTGATGGACCTGCCGGCAGACGAGGGCACCGTGTTCAACATGACCGCGGACGACTACTACAACCTGATGGACATCACCCGCGTCCTCTCCGAGCGCTACGGCTATCGCTTCGACTACCACGACATCCCGGCATTCGCCGCCGAGATGAACCGCCGCTGCACGACGCGGGACCCGATCTACCCGCTGGTCGACTTCCTCACCCGGTCGGCCGACAAGATCGCGGCGATGCGGGACAAGCGCTACGGCAACTCCCAATACCGGAGTGCGCGTGCGCTGGCCTCGGTCGGCCTGCGTGAGCCGTCGCTCACCGACACGGTCGAGAATCTCGTCCGGTTCTTGCGCAGTGAGCGCCTGATCACCGAGGCTGAGGCCGAGGCGCAACGCAGCGCCTAGTTTCCCAAGGGGGTTCTTCCATGTTCACCGTCGACGACCAGGCGACGGGCCCGCATGACGCCTCGCTCGACCACGAGCGGATCGTCCTGCAGGCGCGCGACGTCGAGTTCGACTGGGCGACGCTGCCGTTCTACTACGTGCCCAACGAGCCCTTCACCACCCATTTCTGCAACGTGCTGCACCTGCTGCTGCCCGCAGGCGAGGAGTTCATCGTCGACGCGTTCAAGAACGCGTTGCCGCTGATCAAGGACGACCAGCTGCGGCTGGACGTGCAGGGCTTCATCAGCCAGGAGGCCATGCACTCCCAGGCTCATTCCGGGGTGCTGGATCACTTCGCGGCCAAGGGCGTCGACGTCACGCCGTTCACCGACCAGATGGCCTGGCTCTTCTCCCAGCTCATCGGGGACCGGCCCGGGTGGGGTTGGCGGCGACGGCAGAGCTGGCTGCTCGAGCGGGTGTCGATGGTGGCCGCGCTCGAGCACTACACCGCCATCCTGGGCGAGTGGATCCTGGACACCCCGCAGCACGACGCCTTCGGCACCGACCCGGTGATGCTCGACCTGCTGCGCTGGCACGGGGCCGAAGAGGTCGAACACAAGGCGGTCGCGTTCGACACCATGAAGCACCTGCGCGGCGGCTACTGGCGCCAGGTGCGCACCCAGCTGCTGATCACGCCGGCGCTGCTGTGGCTGTTCGTCCGCGGCGTGCGGTTCATGTACTCGGTCGACCCGTACCTGCCGCCGGGCACCAAACCCCGCTGGCGCGACTACTTCAGCGCGGCGCGCCGCGGCCTGGTGCCCGGGCCGTTCCAGTTCCTGCGGGTCATCGGCGCCTATTACACGCCGAGTTTCCACCCGTCCAAGCTCGGCGGGGTGGGCCGCGCGGTCGACTACCTGGCCCGCTCGCCCGCGGCCCGCGCGGCGCACTGAACGTCGGGGGCACACGAATGACTCAGTCCAACACCGTGATCGCGTCCGACGGCGTGTCGCTGGCCGTCCACGCCCACTCGCCGATCGACCCGGGGCGCCCGACGATTCTGGCGATCCATGGCTACCCCGACAACCACCACGTGTGGGACGGCGTCGCCGACGCCCTGGGTGGGCGCTACAACTTCGTGGCCTTCGACGTCCGGGGCGCCGGCGATTCGTCCAAGCCGGCGAAGCGCGCGGCATACCGCCTGCCGCAACTGATTTCGGACATCGGCGCGGTGATCGACAGCCTCGGGGTGAACGAGGTCCACCTGATCGCCCACGACTGGGGTTCCATCCAGGCCTGGGCCGCGGTCACCGACGAGTCGGTGATGGGCAAGGTCGCCTCGTTCACGTCGATCTCCGGTCCGCACCTGAACTACGCGGGCAAGTTCCTGCGGTCCGCCCGCTCACCCCGCGGCGTGTTCGACGTCCTCAAACAGGCGCTCGCCTCCACCTACATCTGGTTCTTTCTGTGCCCGGGCGTGCCGGAGTTGGCGATCTGGTCCCGGGCGACCGTTGCGGTCTTCGCGGCGGTCGAACTGATCGGCCGGCCACGCCGGGCCGGTCGGCGCCGCGCGGCGACCACCCGGTCGACCCGCGACTACGTCAACGGGCTGAACCTGTACCGCGCCAACATGCCCGGGCCGTTCCTGGCGCCCGGGAAGGAGCTGCCGCAGACCAAGGTCCCCGTGCAGGTCTTGGTGGCGCGCTGGGACTACTTCGTCTCGCCGCCCCTGCAGCGGTTCACCGGCTCGATACCGCCCAACGGCAGGGTCGTCGACATCGAGGGCGGGCACTGGGTGGTGTCCTCCCATCCCGAGGTCATCGCCCGGCTCACGAGCGAATGGGTCGATCAGAACACCATTGGTCAGACGTAGGACTTGTTGTGGCACAGACGATTTGGGGCAGCAGACCCGCCGACTTGTACGGTCGTCGCAAGCGCGACCGCCTCTACACGGCGTTGTGGGGAGTGGGCACCCTCTTCGGGGGCTTGGCGTCGGCGTCGCGCTGGGACCCCTCGCGGGTGGTGCCGGTGCGGCGGACCACCACCGCGGTGGTCACCGAGCGCGAACTCCTCACGCCCGACGTCGTCGCGCTGACGCTGGGCGACGCGCAGGGTGGATTGCTGCCGTCGTGGACTCCCGGCGCGCACATCGACATTCGGCTGGCGTCGGGCCGCCGACGCCAGTACTCACTGTGCGGTCCGCCCGGGCGGCGCACCGACTACCGGATCGCGGTACGCCGGATCGCCGACGGTGGCGGGGGCTCGATCGAAATGCACGACACTTTCGACGTGGGCGACACGATCGAATTCGAGGGGCCCCGCAACGCGTTCTATCTGGTCACCGACGAGCGCGAGGTGCTGTTCGTGATCGGCGGCATCGGCGTGACTCCGATCCTGCCCATGATCTCACTCGCCCAGCAGCGCGGAATCGATTGGCGTGCCGTGTATGCCGGCCGCAGCCGGGAGTACATGCCGCTGCTCGACGAGGTATTGGCGGTGGCGCCCGACCGGGTCAGCGTGTGGGCCGACGACGAGCGTGGCCGCATTCCCGACGCCTCCGAACTGCTCGCCGATGCCGGGCCGTCGACGGCCGTCTACGTGTGCGGCCCGACCGCGATGCTGGAGTCGGTGCGCACGATGCGCGACCAACACGCCGACGCGCCACTGCATTACGAGCGGTTCGGGCCGCCGCCCGTCGTCGACGGCGTCCCCTTCGAGCTGGAGCTTGCCCGTTCACGGCGCGTGCTGAGCGTGCCTGCGAACCGGTCGGCGCTGGACGTCATGCTGGACGGCGACCCGACGACCGCGTACTCCTGCCAGCAAGGCTTCTGCGGCACCTGCAAGGTGAAAGTGCTTGCCGGGGAGGTCGATCGCCGCGGCCGCGCCGCGGAGGGCGACGGCGAAATGCTGGTCTGCGTCTCGCGGGCCAACGGCGGTCGCCTGGTGATCGACGCCTAGGGGTGGTGCGCCGGGTAGGCGTGCACCAGGGCGCTGTCGAGCCGCGGCACGGCGTGGGTCAGCTGGTGCTCGGCGTCGTGGGCGATGCGGTGCGCGTCCTGAAGGCTGATGCCGGGGTCGATGTCGAGTTCGGCATCGGCGTGCAGGCGGTGCCCGATCCAGCGCATCCGGATGCTGCGCACGCTGCGGACGCCGGGGCGGGCGGCCAGCGTCGCTTCCGCCGTGTCGACGAGCGCGGGGTCCACCGCGTCCATGAGCCGGCGGAAGATGTCGCGCACGGCACCGCGCAGCACCGCCAGGATCGCCACCGTGATGATCAGGCCGACGATCGGGTCGGCCAGCGGGTAGCCGAGCGCGACGCCGGCCGCCCCGAAAAGCACTGCGAGCGAGGTGAATCCGTCGGTGCGAGCGTGCAGGCCGTCGGCGACGAGGGCGGCCGAGCCGATCCGGCGGCCGGTGCGGATCCGGTAGACGGCGACGACCTCGTTGCCCGCGAAGCCGATGAGCCCGGCGGCGGCGACCCAACCCACGTGGCCGATGGCGACGGGGTGAATCAGCCGCAGGACGGCCTCGTAGCCGGCGACGATCGCCGACAGCGTGGACACGGCCCTGGAATCCAGCGCGATCGGCATCCGGGCGGTCAAGATCAGCCTCGTTGGACTGG
>NZ_LZJA01000043.1:0-14489 GCF_001666785.1 Mycobacterium sp. E3305
CCGCAATCCATCAACGAGATGGCGCCCACCACCCCCATCGAAGAACTCCTGACCACCATCTACACCGAAGTCCTCGGCCTCGACCGCATCAGCATCGACGACTCCTTCTTCGACCTCGGCGGCGACAGCATCCTGTCGATGCAGGTGGTCGCCCGCGCCCGCGCCGCGGGGCTGGCCTGCCGTGCCCGCGACATCTTCGTCGAGCAGACCGTGGCCCGCCTGGCCCGCATCCCCGGGATCACCGAGGCCCGCGAACAACTCGTCGACGAAGGCATCGGGCCGATCACGCCTACCCCGATCATGCACTGGCTGTTCGACATTGACGGCCCGATCGATGAGTTCAACCAAACCATGGCGCTCCAGGTCCCGACCGGGGCCACCCACGCCGACCTGCTCGCCATCCTGCAGGCGCTGCTCGACCACCACCCCATGCTCAGACTGCGTGCCGACACCAACGCCCGGTCGTTGACCGTTGCCGACCCCGGCGCGGTCGGTGCCGGTGAGTGCCTACACACCGTCGAGGCGCTCACCGATCAGGTGCTGGCCCAGGCCCTGTCTCGGCTAAATCCCGCCGCCGGGGTGATGGTGAGTGCGTTGTGGGTGAGCACCACCGGCCAGTTGGTGTTGATCGTTCACCATCTGGTCGTGGATGCGGTGTCGTGGCGGATCCTGTTGGAAGACGTCAACATCGCGTGGACCCAGCACCACCACGGCCAGCCGATCGCCCTGCCCCCCGGCGGGACCTCGTTTCAGCGCTGGGCCGCGTTTCTGGACGAGCACGCCCACACCGCGGCGGTCATCGCACAGGCCGACACCTGGAACCACGTCGCGGCGACCGCGGCCGCGCTGCCCCCGCCACAGCCCGGCGACACCTACGCCAGCGCCGGGCACCTCACCGCCACCCTGGACACCGAGACCACCCGGGTGTTGCTCTCCGACGTCCCCGCGGCCTTCCACACCGGCATCCACGACATCCTGCTGATCGCCTACGCGCTGGCCTGGACCGAATTCCTCGGAGGGGGCGAACACCCCGTCTGCATCGACGTCGAAAGCCACGGCCGCCACGACGACCTGGCCCCCGACCTCGACCTCTCACGCACCGTGGGCTGGTTCACCACCAAATACCCCGCCACGCTCACCGTCGCCGGACCGGGCTGGCACCGTGTCGTCACCGGAGACCCGGCACTGGGCCCGATCATCAAGGCCGCCAAAGAACAAGTACGCGCCCTGCCCCACCCCGCCACCTACGGACTGCTGCGCTACCTCACCACCAACCTCACCGAACCCGAACCCACCATCGGATTCAACTACTTGGGACGTCTTGGCGGACAGGACATTCCCGAGGACCTGTGGCGGATCAGCCCGGACAGCCTGGTGGTCGCCGGCGATGCCGCCGCATTGCCGATCTCGCTGTCGCACACGGCCGAGCTCAACGCCGCCACCATCGACACCGACACCGGCCCTCAGCTCAACGCCACCTGGACCTGGGCCACGTCCGTTCTCGACGACACCCACATCGCCCGGCTCAGCCAGTTGTGGTTCGACGCCCTGACCGGAATCTGCACCCACGTCCAGCACGGCGGCGGCGGCCTGACCCCCTCCGACATCACCCCCGCCCGGCTCACCCAACACCAAATCGACGACCTCCAAAACCACTACGACACCGCCGACATCCTGCCGCTCACCGCACTCCAAGAAGGACTGCTCTTCCACGCCACCACCGCTCGGGATCTCGGCGATCTGTACGCGATGCAACTCGACGTCACGGTCGCCGGCCCACTCGACCCGCGCCGGCTGCACGACGCCGTCCGCGCCGTCGTCGAGCGCC
Source organism: Mycobacterium sp. E3305 (assembly GCF_001666785.1). NCBI lineage: Bacteria > Bacillati > Actinomycetota > Actinomycetes > Mycobacteriales > Mycobacteriaceae > Mycobacterium > Mycobacterium sp. E3305. Next base: position 1,829 of record NZ_LZJA01000043.1, read on the forward strand.
ACCCCAACCTGGCCGCTCGGTTCTGCCGGCAGTTCGACCAACCGGTGCAAATCATTCCGGCCCACCCCTTGGCGGTATGGCGATACGAGGCCGTCGAAGCCGATGATCGGATCCAAGGGATTTGCGCCGACGAACGGGCCGCGGTCGGTGACCTCACCGCCGGACCCGTCTTCCGGGTTGCTCTGCTTCGCACCGGAGAGAGCCTCCATCGAATTGTGCTGACGTTCCACCACATCGTGCTCGACGGGTGGTCGCTACCGATCCTGCTGCACGAGATTTTCGCCTGTTACCAAGGCCGGCAACTGCCGGCCGCGACACCCTATCGCCGGTTCGTCACCTGGCTGGCCGAGCGCGACCTCGACGCCGCCCGCGAAGCCTGGGCCCAGGCGCTCGCCGGCCTTGACGCCCCCACCCTCGTCGGTCCGCCGGGCCGGCTCAAGCCCGGTCCCAAGAGCACCAGTTCGTTCGCCGTATCCGAGCAAGACGCGCTGGCGCTCAACGAATTGGCGCGCTCGAACCACACCACGGTCAACACCGTGCTGCAGGCGGCGTGGGCGCAACTGTTGATGGGACTGACCGGCCACCATGACGTGGTCTTCGGCACCGCCGTCTCGGGACGGCCCGTCGAGATACCGGGAGCCGACCGCATGGTCGGCCTGCTGATCAACACCGTGCCGGTGCGCGCGCACATCACCACCACCATGACCACCGCCGAGCTGCTCCACCGACTACACGACACCCACAACCACACCCTCGACCACCAACACCTGGCGCTCAACGAGATTCACCGCATCACCGGCCACGACCAACTCTTCGACACCCTGTTCGTCTACGAAAACTACCCCGTCGACACCGCCGCGCTGGCCGCCGTCGACGGATTGACCGTCGCCGAGTTCACCGGCCACGAATCCAATCACTACCCCCTGACCGTCCAGGTCACGCCCGGAGCCCAGCTCGGCTTCCGTGTCGAGTACGACACTCACGTGTTCGATGCGGAAACCGTTGACACACTGATCAATCGGCTGGAACGGGTCCTGCTGACCATGATCGCCGATCCGCAGCTCCCCTTGTCGGCGACCGACGCGCTCGACGACGACGAGCGCGCCCGCCTCGACGCCATGGGCAATCGGGCGGCGCTGACCGGGTCCGCACCCGCACCGGTGACGATTCCGGAACTGTTCGCCGGCCATGCGGTCCGCTCTCCGCACGCCGTAGCCATCCGCGACGGGGTCCGGTCGTTGACTTACCGAGATCTCGACGAAGCCTCGAATCAGTTGGCTGACTCGATATCCGGTTGCGGCGCCGGCCCCGGGCAATGCGTGGCACTGCTGCTCGAACGGTCCGCCGAGGCCGTCATCGCCATGCTCGCGGTGCTCAAGGCCGGGGCGGCATACCTGGCGATCGACCCGGCGCTGCCCGACGAGCGGATCGAATTCATGTTGAGTGACGCCGCGCCGAGCGTCGCGGTCACCACCACCGGGCTGCGTCCACGGCTGGCCGGGCGCCCACTGGCCGTCGTCGACATCACCGACGACCGCATGATGGCCCGACCCCGATCCGCGCTTGCTATGCCGGCAGCCGACGACATCGCCTACGTCATCTACACCTCGGGAACCACGGGTGTGCCGAAAGGCGTTGCGATTAGCCATCGCAACGTGGCCCACTTGGTCGAGTCGGCGTCAGCCCACCTACCCGCCGAGCAGGTTTGGACGCAGTGTCACTCGTACGCGTTCGACTTTTCCGTCTGGGAGGTCTGGGCGGCCTTACTCGGCGGCGGGCGACTGGTGGTGGTGCCCGAGCGGGTGACGGCGTCACCGAGAGACTTCCACGCCCTGCTCGTCGCCGAACAGATCACCGTGCTCACCCAGACGCCGTCGGCGGCCGCGGCGCTTCCCCAGGACGGCCTGGATTCGGTCGCGCTACTGCTCGGCGGCGAGGCGTGTCCGGCCGAGCTGGTGGACCGGTGGGCGCCCGGGCGCGTGGTGATCAACGCCTACGGCCCCACCGAAACCACCGTGTACGCCACATTGAGCGCCCCGTTGACCGCAGGTCTGGGGACGGTACCGATCGGGGCTGCGGTGTCGACCGCGGCACTGTTCGTCCTGGACGACTGGCTGCGCCCGCTCCCACCCGGAATGGTCGGCGAACTGTACGTGGCCGGCCGCGGCGTTGGCGTCGGCTACCTGGGTCGGGCGGGCCTGACCGCGGCTCGATTCGTGGCCAGCCCTTTCGGCGCCCCCGGCACGCGGATGTACCGTACCGGCGACCTGGTGCGCTGGCGGACCGACGGGCAGCTCGACTACCTCGGGCGCGCCGACGAGCAGGTCAAGATCCGCGGCTATCGGATCGAGCTCACGGAGATCCAGGCCGCCCTGACCGCACTCGGCGGTGTCGATCGGGCCGTCGTCGTCGTCCGCGAAGACCGGCCCGGCGACAAACGGCTGGTCGGATACGTCGTCGAAAGCATCGGCGCGACAGTCGATCCCGCCGCGGCGCGCGCCACGCTCACCGAACGGCTGCCCGGCCACATGGTGCCGGCCGCCGTCGTGGTGTTGGGGGCACTGCCGCTGACGGTCAACGGCAAGCTCGACACCCGGGCCCTGCCCGCGCCGGACTACCAGGACCGCGGTCGCTACCGCGCCCCGGCCTCCCCGGTCGAGGAGATCCTGGCCGGCACCTATGCCCACGTGCTGGGTGTCGACCGGGTGGGCGTCGACGATTCGTTCTTCGACTTGGGCGGGGATTCGCTGTCGGCAATGCGGTTGATCGCTGCCATCAACACCGGTCTCGACACGGACCTGGCCGTGCACGCGTTGTTCGACGCACCCACAATCGCTCAATTGGCGCCACTCGTCGACGGCGAGGCCCGCCACCGTGAGCCGTTGACCGCGGGGCACCGCCCGGCGGTGATTCCGCTCTCGTTCACCCAGAATCGGCTGTGGGTTCTCGACCAGTTGCAAGGCCCCTCAGGGGTTTACCACGTGGCCGTGGCACTGAAGCTGCGCGGTGCCCTCGATGCGGATTCGCTGCGCGACGCGCTCGCAGATGTGGTCGCCCGGCATGAAAGCCTGCGCACGATATTCCCCGCGCCCGATGGACTGCCCCAGCAACTCATCGTCCCTGCCGACCGGGCGGATTTCGGCTGGGACGTCATCGACGCGACCGATTGGGTGCCGGCCAGGCTCGACGAGGCCGTCGATGAAACGGCGCGCCACCCCTTCGGTTTGGATTCCGAGATTCCGCTGCGGGCGAAGTTGTTTCGTGTCGACGCCGACGAGCACGTGTTGGTCGGCGTGGTGCACCACATCGCCTTTGACGGTTGGTCGCTGGCGCCGTTGATCCGCGATCTCGGCGAGGCCTATCGGGCGCGAGGGCGGGAGCTCGGCCCCGACTGGCCCCCACTGCCAGTGCAATACGTGGACTACACGTTGTGGCAGCGGGCGCGGTTCGGTGTGCTCGACGATTCCGACAGCCGGATCGCCGCGCAGCTCAAGTATTGGGAAGACGCCCTGGCGGGCTTGCCCGAACGCTTGGAGCTCCCGACGGATCGGCCCTATCCCTCGGTGGCCGATCAGCGCGGCGACAGCGTGTCCGTGGACTGGCCGGCCGAATTGCAGCAGCGCATCGCCGAGGTGGCCCGCGGGCACAACGCGACCAGCTTCATGGTGGTCCAAGCCGCCCTGGCGGTTCTGCTGGCGCGGCTCAGCTCGAATTCTGATGTGGCCGTGGCATTCCCAATCGCCGGCCGCAGTGATCCCGCGCTCGATGACCTGGTGGGTTTCTTCGTCAACACCTTGGTGCTGCGGGTGGATGCGGCGGGAGACCCGACCGTCGCCGAATTGCTCGCCCAAGTGCGGCGGCGCAGCCTGCTGGCCTTCGAGCACCAGGATGTGCCATTCGAGGTGCTGGTCGAGCGGCTCAACCCGACCCGCTCGCTGAGCCATCATCCGCTTGCCCAGGTGGCGTTGGCGTGGCAGAACCTGCCCGGCCATAGGAGCGACCCCGTCGCCGGGCTTGAGTTGGGCGACCTCGAGATCACACCATTGCCGCTCGACACCCACACCGCTCGCATGGATTTGACCTTCTCGCTGTCCGAACACTGGTCCGACGACGGTGCGCCGGCGGGCATTCGGGGAACGGTCGAATTCCGCACGGATGTTTTCGCGCCCGAGACGATCAACACGCTTGTCGGCCGGTTCCAGCGGCTACTGCGCGCGATGACCGCCGACCCTCAGGCCCGGTTGTCGTCCATCGATCTGCTGGATGCCGAGGAGCACGCCAGCCTCGATGCCACGTCCAACAGGGCGATGTTGGACCGGCCGGGCCCCACACCGCTGTCGATTCCGGTCTTGTTCGCCGGCCATGTGGCGAGGACACCCGATGCGATCGCGATCACCGACGGGACGCGGTCCTGGACCTACCGCGAACTCGACGTCGCGTCGAATCGACTGGCGCACCGGCTGATCGGGCACGGCGCGGGCCCGGGCGAATGCATCGCGCTGTTGTTCTCCCGTTGCGCCGAGGCCATCACCGCGATGCTGGCGGTGCTCAAGACGGGAGCGGCCTACCTACCGATCGATCCGGCGGTGCCGGCTTCCCGGATGGAGTTCATGCTCGACGACGCCGCGCCGATCGCCGCCGTCACGACCCCCGACCTGCGGCCGCGGCTGGCCGGGCACGGACTGGTGGTACTGGATGTCACCGATGGCGCGGTCGGTGACCACCCAAGGACCGCACCACCCGCGCCCGGCCACGGCGACATCGCGTATCTGATCTATACCTCCGGAACCACCGGCACACCGAAATGCGTTGCCATCACCCATCACAACGTGACGCAGCTGCTGGCATCACTGGACGGCGGTTTGCCGCATCCGGGCGTCTGGCCGCAATGTCATTCGCTGGCCTTCGACGTCTCGGTGTGGGAGATCTTCGGTGCGCTCCTACGAGGTGGGCGCGTGGTGGTGGTCGCCGAGGACATCGCCGCGTCGCCGACTGACTTCCACCACCTGCTGGTCGCCGAACAGGTCGACGTGCTCACGCAAACCCCCTCCGCCGCAGCCGTATTGCCGCCCGAGGGTTTGGAGTCGGCGGCGATGGTGGTGGTCGGTGAGGCGTGCCCGGCCGACGTGGTCGATCAATGGGCGCCCGGGCGGGTGATGATCAACGCCTACGGCCCGACGGAGACGACGATGTGCGTCGCGATCAGCGCGCCGCTGACGGCCGGATCCGGGGTGGTGCCCATCGGGAGTCCGGTACCCGGAGCGGCGCTGTTCGTCCTCGACGAGTCGTTGCGCCGGGTGCCGTCCGGGGTGATCGGTGAGTTGTACGTCGCCGGCCACGGCGTGGGCATCGGGTATCTGCGCCGCGCGGGGCTGACGGCGTCACGATTCGTGGCCTGCCCGTTCGGGGGCCATGGGGCACGCATGTACCGCACCGGGGACCTGGTCCGCTGGGGCGCCGACGGCCAACTGCACTACCTCGGACGCGCCGACGAGCAGGTCAAGATCCGCGGGTACCGCATCGAGCTCGGCGAAATCCATGCCGCGCTAAGCCAACTCGACGGCGTGGAGCGTGCCGCCGTCATCGCGCGCGAAGACCATCCGGGCGACAAGCGGCTGGTCGCCTACATCACGGGATCCGCCGATCCGATCGACGCGCGCGCCGCGCTCGCGGAGCGGCTGCCTGGCTACATGGTGCCCGCCGGGGTGGTGGTGCTCGATGCGCTGCCGACCACCGTGAACGGGAAACTCGATACCCGCGCCCTGCCCGCGCCCGACTACCAGGCCTCCGAAAGTTATCGTGCGCCGTCCGATGCCATCGAGGAAATCCTGGCGGGCATCTTCGCCGAGGTCCTGCGACTCGATCGCGTCGGAGTGGACGACGCCTTCTTCGACCTTGGCGGCGACAGCATCTCGTCGATGCAGGTGGTCGCACGGGCCCGCGCGGCCGGCGTGATCTGCCGCCCGCGAGACATCTTCGTCGAACAGACGGTGGCGCGGCTGGCCCGCGTCGCCCAGATCAGCGACGGCATCGGCCCGCTCGACGCGGGCATCGGCCCGGTAATACCCACCCCGATCACGCGCTGGCTGTGGGACATCGACGGTCCCGTCGATCAGTTCAATCAGACGATGATGATCGAGGCACCCCACGGCGTCACCCGGCCCGACGTGGTCGCGCTCCTGCAAGCCCTGCTCGACCACCACCCGATGCTGCGGCTGCGTGTCGACAACTTCGACGCCGGCGAGTGGTCGTTGACGGCGCCCGGGACCGGTGCGTTGGACGCCGAAAGCTGCCTGCTCGCCGTCGACGAGTTGACCGAAGACGCGGTGGCGATCGCCCGGTCACGGCTCAACCCCTCTGCCGGCGTAATGCTCAGCGCGGTCTGGGTGACCACCGGCCAGCTGGTGCTGATCATCCACCACCTGGCCGTGGACGCCGTGTCCTGGCGAATCCTCTTGGAAGACCTGAATATCGGCTGGGCCCAGCGCCTGAGCGGCCAACCGGTCGCGCTGCCGGCGGGCGGCACATCCTTCCAGCGCTGGGCGGCACTCCTTGCCGAGCATGCGCAGCGGCGCGAAGTCATCGACCAGACCGAAGTGTGGCAGCGGTCGCTGCCCGCCCAAGCCGCCCTGCCCCCGGTCAAGCCCGAGACTGACACCTACGACCGCGCCGGGCACCTCACGGCATCCCTCGACACCGAGACCACCCGCCTCCTGCTCGGCGAGGTTCCCACCGCGTTTCACACCGGCGTCCAGGACATCCTGTTGATCGCCCTCGCGTTGGCGTGGGGTGAGTTCTCGGGCGCCGACGAGGGCGGGTCGATCGCGATCGACGTCGAGGGACATGGTCGCTACGAGGACCTCACCACCGATGTCGAGCTGTCACGCACCGTGGGCTGGTTCACCACCAAATACCCCGCGGCGTTACCGGTCGTCGGGCCGCGCTGGGCGCAACTGGTGGCCGGTGACGCCGCAGTCGGGGCGTTCGTCAAGCGCGCAAAGGAACGACTGCGGGCCCTGCCCGACGGCATCACGTATGGCCTCTTGCGCTACCTCAACGCCGACGTCGTATTGGGTGGGCCGGATCCGGCGATCGGGTTCAATTACTTCGGACGGTTGCACGGGACCGAGGCGTCCGGCGATCTCTGGCGGGCCAGCCAGGACGGTCTGGCGGTCACCACCTTCGCCAGCGCGGTGCCGATGCCACTCGCACACACCCTGGAACTCAGCGCGGGCGCCGTGGACGCCGGTGCCGGGCCCCACCTGGAGGCCCAATGGACCTGGGCGCCTACGGCGCTCGATGACGCGCAGGTCGACAGGCTCAATCAGCTGTGGTTCGACGCTCTTACCGGGATCTGCGCACACGTCCAGCGCGGCGGCGGGGGACTCACCCCCTCGGACATCGCGCCCGCCGGTCTCACCCAGCACCAAATCGACCAACTCCAGCGGCATTTCCGGATCGCCGACATACTTCCGCTCACTCCCCTCCAGCAAGGATTGCTGTTCCACGCGGCGGCCCAGAACCGCGACGGCGACCTGTACTCGATGCAGCTCGACATCACCGTCTCCGGCCCGCTCGACGCGGATCGCCTCCGCGGCGCCGTGGACACCGTCGTCAGTCGCCACCCCAACCTCGCCGCCCGGTTCTGCACACAATTCGACCAGCCGGTGCAGATCATCCCGGCCGACACCCAAACGCCCTGGCAGTACGTCGAACTCGATTGCGATGCCGACGGGCAGTTACAGCGCATATGTGACGCCGAGCGCGCGGCGGTGTGTGACCTGAAGGGTTCGACCGCGTTTCGCGTTGCGTTGATCCGCACCGCGCCGGAGCGGTACCGAGTGGTGTTGACCAATCACCACATCGTGCTGGACGGCTGGTCGCTGCCCGTGCTCCTGCAAGAGATCTTCGCTACCTATTACGGCCAACATCTACCGGCGGCCGTCCCATATCGCCGGTTCGTCACCTGGCTCGCCAAGCGCGACCTCGACGCCGCGGAGCAGGCCTGGCGCGAGGTGCTCACCGGTTTCCACACCCCGACTCTGGTCGCACCGCCGGGCACCCCGACGCTGGGAACCCGAGGCCTCGCGTCGGCTCGCGTGCCGGAGGGCACCACCCAGGCCGTCAACGAACTGGCCCGCTCCTGTCACACCACCGTCAACACGGTGCTGCAGGGCGCCTGGGCACAGGTATTGATGTCCATGACGGGCCGGCGCGACGTCGTATTCGGGGCGGCTGTTTCGGGCAGGCCGACCGAGGTGGTCGGCGCGGAAACGATGGTGGGTCTGATGATCAACACCATCCCCGTCCGAGCCACCATCACCCCGGCCACCACCGTCGCAGACCTGCTCGGGCAATTGCACACTGCTTACGAGCGCACCCTGGATCATCAGCATCTGGCGCTCAAGGAGATTCACCGCATCACCGGGCTCGACCAGCTCTTCGACACGCTGTTCGTGTTCGAGAACTACCCGATCGACACCACGGCGCTGTCGCACACCAACGGGCTGGCGATCACCGACTTGACCGGTACCGAATCCAGTCATTACCCGCTGACAATGCAGGCCCGCCCCGACCGCGAATTGCTTCTTCGCGTCGAATACGACAGCCACGTGTTCGACGCCGAGACCATCGAATCACTGATCGACCGCTTCCAGCGCGCGTTGGTGGCCATGACCACCGACCTAGGGGGACAACGTTGACCACCAATCCGACGCGGAGATTGTTGTCCATCGATCTGCTCAACGAGACGGAACACGCGCGCCTGGACGACTGGAGCAACCGCGCCGCATTGACCCGGCCCGCGGTGCCGCTATCGGTTCCGGCGCTCTTCTCCGCCCAGGTGTCGCGGACCCCCGAGGCGCTGGCCGTGACCTTCGAAGGCCGCTCGATGACCTACCGCGAGCTCGACGAGGCCGCTAATCAGTTGGCACATCTGCTGATCGAGCACGGCGCGCGACCGGGCGTGTGTGTCGCACTGCTGTTCCCCCGGTGCGCCGAGGCGATAACGGCGATCCTGGCGGTGCTCAAAACCGGGGCGGCGTATCTGCCGATCGACCCCATGCATCCGCGGTCCCGCATCGAGTTCATGCTCACCGACGCCACCCCGATCGCCGTCGTGACGACCGCGGAGATGCGTTCGCGACTGGACGGATGCGGCCTGACTGTCATCGATACCGCCGACGCTCGCATCGACGCTCAACCCGACACCGCCTTACCCCTCCCCGCGCCCGATGACATAGCCCACATCGTGTACACCTCAGGCACCACCGGGGTGCCGAAAGGCGTTGCGGTCACGCATGACAACGTCACCCAGCTTTTCGACGCGCTCGACATCGGTATTCGACTGGGCCCGGACCAGGTGTGGACGCAGTTCCATTCCTACGCGTTCGACTTCTCGGTGTGGGAGATCTGGGCCGCGTTGCTGTTCGGCGGGCGTCTGGTGGTGGTGCCCGAGTCGGTGGCTCGATCACCCGGCGAATTCCACAACCTACTGACAAAAGAGCGCGTCCGCGTGCTGACGCAGACCCCGTCGGCAGTGAGCACCCTGTCCCCCGAGGGACTGGAATTCACGGCGTTGGTCATCGGCGCCGAAGCCTGTCCTCCGGCGCTGGTGGATGCCTGGGCGCCCGGACGGGTGATGACCAACGTCTACGGCCCGACGGAAACCACGATGTGGGCGTCCAAGAGTGCTCCACTGCTGCCGGGATCGGGTTCGCCACCCATCGGGTCCCCGATCACGGGAGCCGCGTTCTTCGTCCTCGACGAGTTGCTGTGTCCCGTGATGCCCAAGGTGGTCGGCGAGCTGTATATCGCCGGCCGCGGCGTCGGGGTGGGCTACTGGCGCCGGGCCGGACTGTCCGCTTCGCGCTTCGTGGCCTGTCCATTCGGCCCGCCCGGAACCCGCATGTATCGCACCGGGGACCTGGTGCGCTGGCGGCCGGACGGCCAACTCGACTACCTCGGCCGCGCCGACGAACAGGTGAAGATTCGCGGGTATCGCATCGAACTCGGCGAAATCCGCTCCGCCTTGAGCGAACTCCCGGGCGTCGGACAGGCCGCGGTGATCGCCCGAGAGGACCGGCCCGGTGACCGGCGGCTCGTCGGCTACCTCACCGAAACGGCGACCGGAGCAGTCGATCCCGCTGTGGCACGGGATGCACTGGCCCGGCGGCTGCCCGGATACATGGTTCCGTCGGCCATCGTCGTCTTGCAAACGCTGCCGCTGACGGTCAACGGCAAACTCGACACCCGAGCCCTCCCGGCGCCGGAGTACACCAACGGTCAGCGGTACCGCGCTCCGAAGGATCCCACCCAGGACATCCTCGCCGGCATCTATGCCCGCGTTCTCGGCATCGACCGGGTCGGAGTCGACGACTCTTTCTTCGACCTCGGCGGCGACTCGGTTTCCGCGATGCGCGTGATCGCGGCGATCGGCTCCGACCTGGCCACCGACCTGTCAATGCAGACTCTGTTCGACGCGCCAACGGTCGCGCAACTGGCCGCACACATCGGTGGCGATGACAGCCGCCTTCAGCCTCTTCTGGCCGTCCAACGGCCGGAAGTCATTCCGCTGTCCTTCGCCCAGAGTCGGCTCTGGTTTCTCGACCAATTGCACGGGCCTTCAGCGGTTTACAACCTGGCGGTGGCCTTGCGTTTGCGGGGAACGCTGGATCTGACTGCGTTGCGGATGGCCGTGGACGACGTCATAGGCCGGCACGAATCGCTGCGCACGGTGTTCCCCGACGTCGACGGGGTGCCCTTCCAGCGCGTGCTGCCGAGTAACTGCGCCGGCGTTGTGGACGTCACCGACGCCGCCGGGTGGTCCCCGGGCGCGCTTCATGAGGCCATCGACGCCGCGGCGCGGCGCACGTTCGACTTGAGGGCCGAGATTCCTTTCCGAGTGCAGCTTTTCCGCGTCGGCGACGACGACCACGTGCTGGTGGGTGTGGTACACCACATCGCCGCGGATGGCTGGTCGATCACCCCGCTCGTGGGTGACCTGAATGTCGCGTATGCCAGCCGGTGCAGCGGCGAAGCCCCTGACTGGGCCGAATTGCCAGTGCAATATGCGGATTACGCGGTGTGGCAGCGCGCGCAGTTGGGTGATCTCGATGATGGCGACAGTCGCATTGCCGCGCAGTTGGCGTATTGGGAGGATGCGCTGGCGGGGATGCCGGAGCGGTTGGAGTTGCCCACAGATCGGCCTTATCCGGCGGTGGCCGATCTGCGTGGGGCGACGGTGCCGGTGGAGTGGCCGGCGGAGTTACAGCAGCGGGTGCGTGCGCTGGCCCGGGAGTGCAACGCGACGAGTTTCATGGTGGTTCAGGCCGCGTTAGCGGTGTTGTTGTCGCGGCTGACCGCGACGTCGGATGTGCCGGTGGGTTTTCCGATCGCAGGGCGACGCGACCCCGCGCTCAAGGGCCTGGTGGGGTTCTTCGTCAACACACTGGTACTGCGCGTCGACGTCGCGGGTGATACGACCGTCAATGAGTTGCTCGGCCAGGTGCGGAGGCAAAGCCTCGCCGCCTATGACCACCAAGACGTGCCGTTCGAGGTGCTGGTTGAGCGGCTCAACCCGGCGCGGTCGCTGGCTCATCATCCGCTGGTGCAGGTGATGCTGGCCTGGCAGAACCTGCCGGGCACCGGCGCTGATCCGGGGTTGGCGTTGGGGGATTTACAGGTGTCCCAGGTGCCGATCACCACCCATACCGCCCGGATGGATTTGACGTTCAACGTGGCTGAGCGCTTCACCGATGAGGGTGAGCCGGCTGGGATTTCGGGTGCGGTGGAGTTCCGCACCGACGTGTTCGACGCCGGCACGGTCGCCGCGGTGGTGGAGCGGTTGGAGCGGGTGTTGGTGGCGATGACCGCTGATCCGGGTGTGCGGTTGTCGTCGCTCGATGTGCTCCAGGCCGGTGAGCTCACCCGTCTGGGCGAGATGGGCCGGTGGCCGGTGTTGGAGCAGGCCGCGGCGGCGGTGTCGATTCCGGCGCTGTTCGCCGAGCAGGTGCTGCGGGCCCCGGAAGCGTTGGCGCTGCGGTTCGGGGAACAGTCCTGGACCTACCGCGAGGTCGATGGTGCGTCAAACCGGCTGGCTCATCTGCTGATTGGTTACGGTGCCGGCCCGGGTGAATGCGTGGGACTGGTCCTCCCGCGTTCCGGTGCGGCCATTGTGGCGATCTTGGCGGTGCTCAAGACCGGCGCGGCGTACCTGCCGATCGACCCGGCGCTGCCCGACGAGCGGATCGACTTCCTGCTGGCCGACTCCAGGCCGGTGGCCGCGCTCACCACCACAGCGTTGCGCCCACGGCTGAACGGGCACGCCTTCATCGTCGTCAACGTCGACGACCCGCGGATTGACGCCCAGCCGAGTACGAATTTGCCGGCACCGGCAGCCGACAATGTCGCGCACATCATTTACACATCGGGCACTACCGGGGTGCCCAAAGGGGTTGCGGTCACGCACCACAACGTCACCCGCCTGTTCGACGCACTGGAGGTGGGTTTCGAGCTGGAGCCCAAGCAGGTGTGGACGCAGTGCCATTCGTATGCGTTCGACTTTTCGGTGTGGGAGATCTGGGGTGCGTTGGCGCACGGCGGGCGGTTGGTGGTGGTGCCCGAGGAGGTGACCCGCTCCCCCGACGAGCTGCGCGCCCTG
>NZ_LZJA01000044.1:0-7677 GCF_001666785.1 Mycobacterium sp. E3305
CCGGTAGATCACCATTGCCACATCGTCGTCATACCCAGCCGGAGGGGCCAACTCACGCAAAACCGCATCGGCGACGGAATCCAGTGGCAGCGCGGTCGTCTTCACCAGGACCGCGGCGGCCCGGTTGATCCCGTCGTCGATGGATTCGTGCTTGCGCTCCACCAGCCCGTCGGTGAACAGCATCAGGGTGGACCCCGGTGGCAGTACGCGACTGGCCTGCGGGCGGGGTTCCGCGCGGCGCACGGCCAGCGGCACCGACGCCGCGTCGGTCAACATCGCGGTCGTGTCCGGTTCCGGCCCCACCAGCAGGGCGGGCATGTGGCCGGCGTTGCTGTACTGCAGGACCCCGGATTCGGTGTCCAGGATCGCCAGGAAGACGGTGGTGCAGTAGGCGTTCGGGATGAGCGAGGCCGCCGAGTCCAGTTGATCGAGCAGCAGCGCGGGCTCGGCCCCGTTGATCAGCAACGCCCGCGCGGAGCTGCGTAGCTGACCCATGACCGCGGCCGCCGGCAGGCCACGGCCCACGCAGTCGCCGACCACGATGCCGATGCGGTGGTCGCCGATCGGCAGCACGTCGTACCAGTCGCCGCCGATCTCCAACGGCGGGACGGCGGGCTCGTAACGCACGGCGAAGCCCGGCGGCGGCTCCATCGTCGGCAGCAGGGCGCGCTGCAAGGTCAGCGACGTCTCGCGGGCGCTCTCGAATTGGCGGACGTGTTGCATCGCGAGGCTGAGGTGTCCGATGAGGACGGTGACCAGCAGCCGGTCTTCGGCACTGACCCAGCGTGGCGAGCGCAGCTCCAACCACAACGCCAGGTCGCCCGCGCCGGAGAGTACCGCCACCAAACCCTGTGCCTTGCCGGGATTGTCGGGGTGCTCGACCGTTCTCGCCGTCAGCGGCAGCTGATGGCGGGCGTCCTCAAACGTCCGGCGCAGCCACGGATCCAGCCTGCGCCAAGGTATTTGGGACGACTCGCCCGCCACCTGCACGGTGGGTTCACCCTCGCCGGTCGGCCACGAGATCGCGACCACGCGTTGCACGTCGATCGCCGTGCTGCACTCGTCGAGCGTGATGGACAGCAGCTCGTCCACGCTTTTGGCGACGGCCACGGCCGTCGCCAGGCGCAGGACCGCGCTTTCCCTTGCGGCGAAGGCGCGTTCGGCGGTGATGTCACGGATCGTCCCCACGAAGACGTCCTGGTCGCTGCCGCTGCCCTGAACGGCGTTGATACTGACCGTTACCCAGACCAGATGCCCGTCGCGATGGCGGATGGGTGTCTCGTAGGCGGTGGCGCCGATGCTTTGCACCAGCGACTGTTGTTGGCTCGCGCCCTTCTGGTCGACCAACCACGGATGTGGCCATCGGTAGGGCAGACCCTCCGCCGGATAACCCAGGATTTCGATCAGGGCGTTGTTCATCTCGATCACGGAGCCCTCGTGGTCGGCGACGAAGAATCCCTCCTGCAACGAATTCACGACCGCGGTGCGGAATCTGTCGCGGTCGGCCAGCCCCTCGGCGCGGGCGCGCTCGCGCGCGAAGCGGCGCGTGCCGTCCAGAAAGCCCCGGGTGGCGATGTCGAGGGGGACCAGCATCTGCAACAGGAATTCCAGCGCGATCGGCGCGTCGATCTGAATGTCCTTGGCCAGGCCGAGAATCAGCTGCACGTGCCGCTCGATGATCGCGAGCAGGCTGACTTCCTCTTGCAGGGCCCGGCGGCCGAGTTCGTACGCGGCGGCCAGGCTGTCCTCGTCCCGCGCCTGCATGTAGGCGCGCAAGGCCGCGGCGTACTGGGCGTGGAAGTCGTCGCTGTCGCTCACGTCGAAGTCCCCCGATGACGAGCGGTCAGTACCATGGCATCGTCGGTTTCCTTGGCGTCCTTACCGAGCAGTTCCTCGGCGATGACGACGGCGGTGGCCGAGAAGTCGATGTGGTCCAGGTAATTCTCGGTGATCCCGTCGGTACTGATCACCAGCAGGTCCCCGGGACGGATCGAAATGATCTGCGCCGGCCGGATTTCCGGTATGCGGTAGCCGACGATTCCCGCGGTCAGCCGCGCGCTGTGTCGAATCTGCACGCCGGTCGGGGATTTGGCCACCAGGTCGGCGGTGACGTTGCCGACGCCGGTCCAGGTCAGCGTGTTGGCCGCGAAGTCCATACGCGCCAAGGTCATCGCGACGCCCCTGCTGCCCTCGAGCACGCGGTGACACAGCTGGATCAGCACCTCCAGGCGCTCGGTGCTGGAGCGCTGGACCGTTTCGACGGCGCGCAGCGCGGCGGCTGCGGCTTCGGGGCCGTGGCCGAGGCCGTCGACCACGCCGAACAGGGCGGCGGCGCCGGCGAGGTCGACGGCGAGGCCCCGGTCACCCGAGGTGTACTCGCTGGGCAGAGGGCGCCCCGCCCTCGCCCACTCGATGGGACCGAACCGGCCGTTCTCATGCACGGGGCGGCACCCATTTCCACATCTCGACGGCCGTTCCCTTGCCCAGCGCCGACTCCACGAACAGTCGGTCCATCAGCCGGCGGGAGCCGGGCAGGCCCATTCCCAGCCCGCGACCGGTCGAATAACCGTCCTCCATCGCCCGCTCGATGTCGGCGATGCCCGGACCCTCGTCCTCGGCGCGCACCACCAGGGCCTTGCGGCCGTCGCGGTCGGCCACGAACACTCGGACGGTGCCCCGGCCGGCGTAGCTGGTGATGTTGCGCGCGATCTCGGAGATCGCCGTGGCGATCATCGTGACGTCGGTGAGGGAGAATCCCAGATCGAGGGCGAGTTGGTGTCCGGCTTTGCGAGCTTCGACGATGTCGTCGGAATTGTCGATGTCGACGACTATATCAGCCGCCACCGTCGCGCCCGATCGTCGGTTTTCGTTGCGCCAGTTGGCGATTCAGCAGTGCCAGGCCCTCTTCGAGGTCAAGCGCGGTGTTCATGTCGTCGAACGCCAACCCCAGCTGGACCATGGCGAAGGCGACTTCCGGCTGCAGTCCGACGATCACCGTGTCCGCGCCGCGCAGCCGGGTCATGTGCGCGATCGTGCGCAGCGACCGGGCCGCGAAGGAGTCCATCACGTCGATGGCGGTGACGTCGACGATGATGCCCTGCGCGCGGAACCGGCTGACCCGCTCCATCAGGTCGTAGCGCAGCCGCTCGGCGTCGGAATCGCTGAGCGCGGCCTGTACCGAGGCGATCAGAATCGCACCCTGTTTCAGAATCGGTACTGGCATGGGGCGCTCGCGTTCCTGATGTCTAGCCTGGCTGCTCGCCGGTGCGGGAGACTTCGTAGCCCAGCAGGCGCTCGGCTTCCTCGATGCCGCCCTGCAGGTCGCCGACCGCGTTCATCTTGGACAGGTCCAGGCCGATCGTCACCAGGGTCAGGGCGATTTCGGAGGACAGGCCGGTGATGATGACGCTGGCGCCCATCAGGCCCGACGCGTCGACCGTCTGCACCAGGTGGTTGGCCACCGTGGAGTCGATGGTCGGCACGCCGGTGATGTCGATGACCACCACCTTCGCGCGGTTCGCGCGGATGGCTCTCAACAGCTGCTCGGTGACCTGGCGGGCGCGCTGGGAATCGAGCACACCGATGATCGGCAGAATCAGCAACTGCTCACGCACCTGCAGCACCGGCGTCGACAGCTCGCGGATCGCCTCCTGCTGCTGGCGGATGATGCGCTCGCGTTCCTGCACGAAGGACACGGCCACGGTGTTGGCGATGCGGTTGGCCGCCGGTTCGTAGGCGTCCAGCACCCGGTTGAGCATCTCGAACTCGGCCTGGTACTTCTCGAACAACGAGCGCGCCAGCACGTCACGCAGCAACAACACGATGCCGACGACCTCGTCGGTTTCCACGCCCCGCGGAATGATGCGCTCCGACAGGTCGCGCGCGTAGGCCTGCAGCGCCTCGACGCTACCGGTCTCGAGCACCTCCACGTAGTTGTCGTAGACGGCGGTCGCCTCGGAGAACAGCTCCTCGGGCGTCATCGCGGTGAGCAGTTCGGCCTCGGTGATCCTGCGCGCCCATTCCTCGCGCAGCACCGTTCGGTTCTGCCGCAGATGCTGGACGAGCTGGGGCAGCAGGCCCTCGCTGGAAATGGTGGCTGCCTGGGCGGCGGCACCCGCGCTGCCGAACTCCGACGGCGAATCTGACATGTGGCCTCCCGAGTGCCGGTTCGCGCCCCGTCGCGTGCAGGCTCGATTTTGCGAGACTAGCGTGGGTTGTCGCGGGGCAGGTGTCGAGGGCATATTCTTCTCGCAGTTCGCAACGCAGGCTAGGCTTGCACCACACTTAAGGCCCAGGACAAAGGATCGCCATTGTCAGCTCCTGATTCGATTACCACGTTGGTTGAGGACCACGATGGCGTGTCCGTGGTCAGTGTCAGCGGCGAAATCGATTTGGTCACGGCGCCGGCCCTGGAACAGGCCATCGGCGCGGTAGTGGCGGAGAACCCGGCGGCTCTGGTCATCGATCTTTCGGCGGTGGAGTTCCTCGGTTCGGTGGGGCTGAAGATCCTGGCGGCGACGTACGAGAAGCTGGGCGAGGCGACGGGGTTCGGGGTGGTCGCGCGTGGTCCGGCAACCAGGCGGCCGATTCACCTGACCGGCCTGGACAAGACCTTCCCGCTGCACCCGACGCTCGACGACGCCCTGACCGCGGTCCGGGACGACAACATCAGCCGCTAGGCGCTCGGGTATCGCCGTGTCTTGCGGCACAACGTATTTGGTGGAATTCGATTGCAAATCGGCCGACCGCCGAGTGCAATTCGAATTCAACACCTCGATTCCTCGTCGGGAAACGGCGCTGGCGGGTGCGCCAGGTGCGATGATCACGGCTATGGACGTCGATCACCCGCAAGACGACCAGCACTGGGACAGCCGCGAGCGCGGCGAAACTGAAATCCAACGGCTGGACCGCAATTGGAACAGCCTGCTGCAGGAGCTGCGCGTGGTGCAGACCGGGGTGCAGCTGCTCACCGGCTTCCTGCTGACGTTGCCGTTCCAGCAGCGGTTCGACGTCCTGGCGCCCGTCCTGCGCGACGCCTACCTGATCACGGTGGGTTGTTCGGTGGGCGCGACCGTCCTGCTGATCGCCCCGGTAGGCATGCACAGAATGCTGTTCCGCCGGCACCGCCTACAGGTCTTGGTGTCGGCCGCCCATCGGTGCGCCTACGCGGGGCTGGCGCTGCTCGGCCTCGCCCTGACCGGGGTGACGGTCATCGTGTTCGCCGCGGTGGCGGGGCGCAGCCCGGCCCTGATCGCGGGAGCGTGTGCGCTGACGCTGTTTACGTTCTTCTGGTGGCTGCTGCCGCTGCTACTGCGCTCGCGCGGCATGTAGCGCGAGTTCGTGGATTCGCGTCGAGTCCAGATGGTTCAGCAGGTCCTGGGGATCGGCGAAGATCGGTGACGCACCCGCCGCCTGCAGTTCCTCGCGCGCGATCCCGCCGCTGAGCAGGCCGATGCACGGCAACTTGGCGCCTCCCGCCGCGTGCGCATCCCACACGGCGTCCCCGACGAACACCGCATGATCGGCGTTGACCCCGGCGCGGTCCAGCGCGACCTGCACGATGCCCGGCTCGGGTTTGGCGGTGTCGACGTCCCGCGACGACGTGGTCTCCGAAATGACCTCCTCGCAATCGAGGACCTTGCGCAAGATCTCTAATTCGTCGTCGGGCGCCGACGTCGCCAGCACGACCTGCAGGCCCAGGTCGGCGACCCGCCGCAGCAGCGCCTGGGCGCCGGGCAGGGGCGTGAGCAGGTGGGTGCTCTCCCGGTAGTAACGGCTGTGCCCGTCGCTCAGCCGCTCCTGAACCTCGTCCGGTGCGTCATCGGAGAGGGTCCGGACCAATGTGGAGCCGTCCATTCCGATGCAACGGTGGATCTGCCAGGCGGCCACGGGCAGTCCCTCGTCGTCGAAGGCGCGCAGCCACGCGCAGACGTGCAGATAGTTGGAGTCGATCAGGCTTCCGTCGACGTCGAACAGAACGGCGGGTTTCATCTGCGCGGCATACCCACCTCGGGGCCGGCTGACACCGGTGCGGCGAACGGTTTGGGGACTGGGGCGGCGGGTAACCGCCGTTGATGATCCCGCGAAGCGGTTGCGGTTTATGGGTCGCGGGGTGGCCGCCGCCTCAGGCGCCGGCTCGATCGGCGGGCCAGATGCCGCACGAATCACCCTGACGCGCAAGATTTCTCGCGAGGAGGCCAGTTGAATTCCCGCAACGATGACCCGATCGATCACCAACGGACGTTCCGTCAGCACGCCGGTGAAACCGTCACCAACGGGGCCAACGCACCCGGCCTGGCGGGCTCGGCCGTCGCGGTGCTCGCCCTGATCGTGGGTCTATTCGAGTTGGCGACCCGGCACTTTGCGGCGGGCCTGACCGCGGTGGTCCTGGCCGCGCTGCTGGGTGCGGCGAGCGTGGTGTGGCTGGCGCGCACCCATCGCAAGGTGCGCGACGCCGAACTTGCCTGGCACGCCGCGAATTCCGACCAGCCCGCCCCGCCGCCGAGCAGCTGACCCTGTGAGCTAACGAACACCTGCCCGCCTCGGGCCAACCACACGTTTGATCGCGGTCGTGACCGGGTAAGAGTCGATCATGGTCGCGCCAGTCCCGTTGCGAGCAGCAAACTATCCGGCCGAGTACGAGCGGGATTTCCCGCTGCTCGGCCTCGCGGCCGTGGCCGTCTGGGCGGTCAGCCTGGCGATCGGTTTGTTCGAGCTATTGGTGGGGCACGAAGGGGTGGCCATCGGGGCGCTGCTGGTCTCGGTCGTTGCGCCGTGGTTGGGCCTGGCGCTGGCGCATTACCCCGCCGCGGCCCGGCGGCTGAGGCAGCTCAGGTTCCGCCGGCGCAACTTTTTCGAGACGGTCGGTGTAACTCGAGCCTGAACGGGGTACAGCCTGCGCCAACGGGATGAGTACAGGAAAGTGCGTCAGCCCGGCTCATCAGCAGGAAGGAACTGCCATGGCGACCGCAAGCGACTATGACGCACGCCGGGTCTCCGACATGGACACTCAGGACAAGTCCGCGATACGCGAGCTGGCCCCGACCTTGCAGGGCTCGGTCACCGCAGTGGTCGATGAAGATCCCAACGACGTCCACTTCTTCGAGCTGCCCGGCGCCGACCTGTCCGGTGAAGAGCTGTCCGTGACGGTGATTCCCCAGCGCTCCGACGAGTTCACCTGCTCGAGTTGTTTCTTGGTGCAGCACCGCAGCCGGTTGCGCAGCACGAAGGCGGGCCTGCAGATCTGCGCCGACTGCGCCTAGGGCCGTAAACCCTGGGCAGGGTTAGAGCGTTGGCGGGCAACGAATTTCAGGATTGCGCCCATTCGCGCTCGCACACGGCGCAGCGCCGGGTGACCATCGCCCAGTCAGGTTCGTCCTTGCCGGGCTCGCGGATCAGGTGCGCGGACGTGTCGCCGCAGCCCGGGCAGGCGCAGATCGCGCGGTAGGGCTCCACCGGTTGAGCCGCCATCAGTCGCAGGTTCTCCGCCCGGGTGAAAGGCACGATCACCAGCGAATCGGGGCGGGGCAGCGGGTGCGGATTGTCGAACCACAACAGGCCACACGTCACCGTGGCCACCGCCGTGAAGACGGCCAGGATCATGGTCGGAATGTCCCACGGCCAGTTCGGCGGGAGAGGGGTCAGCACGAGAACCACCAGCACGGCGGAGACCAGCGC
>NZ_LZJA01000045.1:0-13705 GCF_001666785.1 Mycobacterium sp. E3305
CGGCCAGACCTACGGCGCCGAGCCGCTGTTGGCGCGCGCCCACCACGGCTCGGTCAGCAAGGAACAGCGCGCCCTGGTCGAAGAGGACCTCAAGCGCGGCCTGCTCAAGGCCGTGGTCGCGACGTCGAGCCTGGAGCTCGGCATCGACATGGGCGCGGTCGACCTGGTGATCCAGGTCGAGGCGCCGCCGTCGGTGGCCAGCGGCCTGCAACGCATCGGGCGGGCCGGCCACCAGGTCGGCGAGGTGTCCCAGGGCGCGCTGTTCCTTGCTGACCGAGCCGTGGTGGGCGCGCGCCAACAGCGGCTCGGCGCCGTAGGTCTGGCCGCTGCCCATGATGTGGGCGGGCGCCCCGCCCGCCACCTTGGTGTTGGTCTCGCCGGACAGGCCCAGACCGCAGCGTTCGGCGTGAATCTCGTTCAGCCGCGCGGTGAGCCGCTCGGCCAGTCGCCGCGAGTTGGCGAACACGATCGTCGAGTTGTGCGCCTCGATCAGGTCGACCAGCCGCGCCTCGACGTCGGGCCAGATGCTGTTGTTGGCCAGGTTGGCCATGTCGGGCACCGGCACCTGCACCGTCAACTCGACGGTCTTGGCCGCGCGGGGGGCCACGATGGTGGTCGGCTGCTGCCCGGAAAGGAACCGGGCGAGCTCCTCGGGCGGGCGCACCGTCGCCGACAGCCCGATGCGCTGCGCTGGCGGCCCCTCCCGCAGTTCGTCGAGCCGCTCCAGCGACAGCGCCAGGTGCGCGCCCCGCTTGCCCGCGGCGATGGCGTGGATCTCGTCGACGATCACCGTCTGCACGCCGGCCAGGGTCTCGCGGGCGGCCGAGGTGAGCATCAGGAACAGCGACTCGGGCGTGGTGATCAGCACGTCGGGTGGCCGCGCGATGAGCTGACGGCGTTCGGCGGGCGGGGTGTCGCCGGACCGGACGCCGACGCTGATGGCCGGTGGCGGCAGGCCGTGCCGCTCGGCGATGCGGGTGAGCCCCGCGAGCGGAGTGCGCAGGTTGCGTTCGACGTCGACCGCCAGCGCCTTGAGCGGAGACACGTACAGCACGCGGGTACCGGCCGGGCGCTCGGCCGCGCCGGCGAGCGAATCCAGGGCCCACAGGAATGCCGCGAGCGTCTTGCCGGATCCGGTCGGCGCGATCACCAGCGTGTTGTCGCCGTCGGCGATGGCATCCCAGGCCTCGGCCTGCGCGGCGGTGGGGCCGGCGAACGTGCTGGTGAACCATTCGCGCGTGGTCGCGCTGAACCGGCCTAACGGATCACGGGTGGTCACCTAACCATGGTGCCAAGGCGCACCGACAAGTACGCGGGCTAGCGCGGCTGGATCCGTGCCGTCGCCATCGCGTGGGACAGCTCCTCGGGGATCTCCGGCACCCGGGCGATGGCGTCGAACAGCGAGTGCGCACACGCGTCGGCGAGGCGTTCGGCGTTGATCGTCGGGTCGATGATGCGCTGGCGGCACAGCTCGAAGGTGAACGCCAGCCAGCCGTGGCAGATCACCCGGAGGTCCCGCTCGACGTCGGCTTCCAGCTTCGCCCCGGAGATGTTGGCCACCAGGTCGTGGATGCGGCTCATGATGTGTTCGAGCTGGCGGTTCTTGGCCTCGTCGTCGACGCCCAGCAGAACCGGGTCCGACCGGCCCAGCCCGACGTAGGCCGCCCACGCGGCCTCCGGGTTCTGCTCGTGGTAGGCCATGTAGGCCATGACGCCGACGCGCACCTCTTCGTACATCGTGAGGCCGGTGGCGTCGTCCATGTTGGTGGTCTCGTACAGCCGGTCGGCCTCGTCCTTGACCACCGCGGCGAAGAAGGCCCGCTTGTCGGGGAAGTAGTGATACATCAGCGCACGCGACACCCCGGCGCGCTCGGCGATCTCGTCGATGCGCACCTCGTCGTAGGGTCGCTTTCCGAAGACTTCTGCCCCCAAAGCGAGCAGCTCAGCGCGTCGATCCTCGGGGGATAAGCGCCTTCGGGCTGTCGGCATGTGAGAGATAGTACTCATCGGTTCTGAGACACCAACCATATTGTGACCATCGGGGCTCCGCGCCCTTGGCCAGCGGTATTGCCGGAAAAATTGACGGTATCGTCGACGCTGCCCGCCGCTTGAGCCCGCGCCGGTTTCACCGGGTTTGCCGCGGGGTATCTGTTCCCATGCGCTATCCGCAAAGTGCCAGCGCGATTGCAGCGCCCCGTCGTCGGACATTTGTCATTGCGGAGTAACTATTGCGACGCAGCAAACGATGAATAAGGCGTTGGCCACACAGGGGGATATGAGGGATACGGATGCACAAAGCCGATGAGCGATCGGGTGGCGATCGCTTGGGACAGGAAGACGGCGAAGTGCGCGCCGCCATCCGGTTCGCGGTGCTCGCCGCGATCGCGGCGGTCGGCTTCCTGGTGCTGGCCGCGCTGTGGGTGAGCACCTGCCCGGGCACCGGTGTCGACACGGCGGCCTGCGGTGCCCCGCAGCGGACGTTGCTGGCGCTGGGCGGACCGGCCATCTTGCTGGCGGCCGGGCTGTGGGCCTTCCTGCGCACCTACCGCGTATGGAAGGCGGAGGGCACCTGGTGGGGATGGCACGGCGCCGGGTGGTTTCTCTTCACGCTGATGGTGCTGATGGTGGCCATGGGCGTCGCGCCGATCGCGGGCCCCGCGCTGCCGCTCTGATCGGGTCTCGCCAAAAGCCTTCCCGGGGATCTACCGTTGAGGGTGCAACCCTAATTGAGCTGCGCATGAGTCATAAGTTCTCCACTAGGAGCAGCCATGGGAGACACCTTTCATGACCCCGTCGACCATCTGAGGACCACGCGGCCGCTCGCCGGCGAGTCGTTGATCGACGTGTTGCACTGGCCCGGTTATCTGCTGGTGGTGGCCGGCGTGATCGGGGCGTGCGGAAGCCTGGCGGCCTTCGGCACCGGACACCACCACGAGGGGATGACCGCGGGCGTGCTTGCGATCATCGCCGCGGTCCTGGGGCTGGTGTGGGTGGCCGTCGAGCACCGCCGGATCCGCCGGATCGCGGACCGCTGGTATGCCGAGCACCCCGAGGCATACCGGCAGCGGCCCGCAAGCTGACGGTCTGCCCGCCGGCCGTTCTGGGCAACGCGCCTTTTTGCCAGGAGGCAAATTGCGGGGTTACCGGCCTCGTCGAGTGGGTATCAGGTCTGCACCATGATGAGTGCCGGAACGGTTGCGTTAGCGTGGTCACCCAATCATGGGGACCAGGATCACGGACACGCCGACATAGATGCTTACAGCCAGAAGAACCAATACAGCCAGCGCGATTCCGGCGAGCGCCGCCGCGCGCTCGAACCGCCGTGCCCGATCGGTTCCGGCGGTCTCCGGCGGCGGCCATGACTGATCGGCTCGAGCGTACGGTCCACGGCGGACTAAGGGGTGGTAGTAGTGGTAGTCAACCGTTGCCGGGAGACCAGATGAACGATGCGGGAGTGCGCGCTCACAAGCGCCAGCGCGGTAACCGTGCCGTCGAATTGCACGTTGCGGCGCGCCTGGAGAACCTGGCGATGCTGCGGACGCTGGTCGGTGCGATCGGCACCTTCGAGGACCTGGACTTCGACGCGGTCGCAGACCTGCGGCTCGCGGTCGACGAGGTATGCACCCGGTTGATCCGCTGCGCCACCCCCGACGCGACCCTGGTCGTGGTGGTCGACCCGCAGGACGAGCAGTTGGTCGTCGAGGCGTCCGCGGCGTGCGACACGCACGACGTGGTGGCGCCCGGCAGCTTCAGCTGGCACGTGCTGACGTCCCTGGCCGACGACGTCCAGACTTTCCACGATGGTCGCGAACCCAACCAAACCGGCAGCGTGTTCGGTATCACGCTGACGGCGCGACGGGCGGCCTCCAGCAGGTGACCCCACCAGCTGCCGGGGGTTCCGTCTCTCGACCGAACGAATACGCCGATGTCCCGGCGATGTTCCGCGAGTTGGCCGATGTCGACCCGGGCTCGATGGAATTTCAGCGCCAGCGGGACAAGATCGTCGAGCGCTGCCTGCCTCTGGCCGATCACATCGCCCGCCGGTTCGAGGGCCGCGGCGAACCGCGCGACGACCTCGTGCAGGTGGCGCGGGTCGGGTTGGTGAACGCGGTGGTCCGGTTCGACGTGGAGGCCGGGTCCGACTTCGTGTCGTTCGCGGTGCCCACGATCATGGGCGAGGTCCGCAGGCACTTCCGCGACAACAGCTGGTCGGTGAAGGTGCCCCGGCGCCTGAAGGAACTGCACCTGCGCCTCGGCACCGCCACCGCCGAGCTGTCGCAGCGGCTGGGCCGGGCGCCCACCGCCACGGAGCTCGCCGCCGAACTCGGCATGGACCGCGAGGAGGTCGTCGAGGGCCTGGTGGCGGGCAGCTCGTACAACACCCTGTCCATCGACAGCGGTGGGGGCAGCGAGGAGGACGAGGCCCGCGCGATCGCCGACACCCTGGGCGACGTCGACACCGGTCTGGACCGGATCGAGGATCAGGAGTCGTTGCGGCCCCTGCTCGAGGCGCTGCCGGAGCGGGAGCGAACGGTGTTGGTGCTCAGGTTCTTCGAGTCGATGACGCAGACCCAGATCGCCGAACGGGTGGGCATCTCGCAGATGCACGTGTCCCGGCTGCTGGCCAAGTCGCTAACGCGGCTGCGCGACCAGTTGCAGTAGGGACTCCGGCTCCCCGTCGTCCGCGGATCCCAGCAACGGCTCGGCCGCGGGCGTCGTCACCGGGAGGGTGCCGTCGGGGTCGCAGATGCGCAGCAACCGCGCCACCGCCGCGCTCGGCGCCATCGCCCAATCGGCTTGGGCGCCCGAGCACACGACGTTGATCCGGTGCAGTGCCGAAAAGCCGGCCGTGCCAATGAATTTCAGGCCACGCAGGTCCAGTATCACGCGCTGGGAACTGGCGATGGCGTTTCGCACGTACGCCGCGAGCTGATCCGCGTTGGCGGCGTCGAGCTCGCCGTCCACCGTGATCAGTGTCCCCGACGGGTACCAGCGCGCGGTGAATTGCGCCGCGCGGCTGTGTTGCCAAGATTGGGCCACAGACATTACTGACTCCATCCGTAGAGCAGGATGTGTGCTGCGGAAGACGTCAGGCGTCGATCGAGGCTGAGAACAAGTGAGTTCACCTTCTCCCGCGCCCTTACGTGATCCGGACGGCTGTGAACTCAACCTGCCCCGAACGGTACCCGCGCCGGACCGGGCCGACAACTGTTTCCCAGGATTATTGTCCGATCGCTATTTGATCTCGGCGAGCACCGTGCCCTGGGTGATGGCGGCGCCCGCCTCGACCGCGAGTCCGGTGATGACGCCGTCCTTGTGCGCGGTGACCGGGTTCTCCATCTTCATCGCCTCGAGGACGACGACCAGGTCGCCGGCGGCGACCTCCTGCCCCTCCTCGACCGCGACCTTGACCACGGTGCCCTGCATCGGCGCGGTCACCGCGTCGCCGGAGGCGGCGGCACCCGAGTGCGCCCCGCGCTTGCGCGGCTTGGGCTTCTTGCGGATGACCCCGGCCGGGTCGGCGGAACCGTTGGACAGCGCCAGGTCGCCGGGCAGCGACACCTCGAGCCGGCGACCGCCCACCTCGACGACCACCGTCTGGCGGGGCCGGGCGTCCTCCTCGTCCAGGGGCTCGCCGCCGGTGAACGGCTCGATGGTGTTGTTCCATTCGGTCTCGATCCAGCGCGTGTGCACCGAGAAGCCGTCGCCGTCGCCGATGAACGCCGGGTCGGACACCACCGCGCGGTGGAACGGGATCACGGTGGCCAGCCCCTCGACGTGGAATTCGTCGAGGGCCCGCCGCGAGCGGGCCAGGGCTTCTTCGCGGGTGGCGCCGTACACGATCAGCTTGGCCAGCATCGAGTCGAACTGGCCGCCGATCACCGATCCGGCTTCGACACCGGAATCCAGCCGGACCCCCGGCCCACTGGGCGTGTCGTACCGGGTGACCGGGCCGGGCGCCGGCAGGAAGCCGCGGCCGGCGTCCTCGCCGTTGATCCGGAACTCGATGGCGTGGCCGCGCGGCGTGGGATCCTCGGTGAGGTCCAGCTTTTCGCCGTTGGCGATCTTGAACTGCTGCAACACCAGGTCGATGCCGGACGTCTCCTCGGTGACCGGGTGCTCGACCTGCAGGCGGGTGTTGACCTCCAGGAACGAGATCAGGCCGTCCTGGCCGACCAGGTACTCGACCGTGCCGGCGCCGTAGTAGTGCGCCTCCTTGCAGATGCGCTTGGCCGACTCGTGGATCTCCTTGCGCTGCGCGTCGGTGAGGAACGGCGCGGGCGCCTCCTCGACCAGCTTTTGGAAGCGGCGCTGCAGGGAGCAGTCTCGGGTGCCGGCCACGATGACGTTGCCGTGCTGGTCGGCGATCACCTGCGCCTCGACGTGGCGGGGCTTGTCCAGGTAGCGCTCGACGAAGCACTCGCCGCGACCGAAGGCGGCGACGGCCTCGCGCACCGCCGACTCGTACAGGTGCGGGATCTCCTCGATGGTGCGCGCCACCTTCATGCCGCGGCCGCCGCCACCGAAGGCCGCCTTGATGGCGATCGGCACGCCGTACTCCTCGGCGAAGGCCACCACCTCGTCGGCGTCCTTGACCGGGTCCGGGGTGCCCGGCACCAGCGGGGCCTGGGCGCGGGCGGCGATGTGGCGGGCGGTGACCTTGTCACCGAGGTCGCGGATCGACTGGGGGCTCGGGCCGATCCAGATCAGGCCGGCGTCGATGACCGCCTGGGCGAAATCGGCGTTCTCCGAAAGGAACCCGTAGCCGGGGTGGACGGCGTTGGCGCCCGACTTGGCCGCCGCGTCGAGGAGCTTGCCGATGTCCAGGTAGGACTCGGCGGAGGTCTGGCCGCCCAGGGCGAACGCCTCGTCGGCGAGCCGCACGTGCGGCGCGTCGGCATCGGGCTCGGCGTACACCGCCACGCTGGCCAGGCCCGCATCGCGGGCCGCGCGGATCACCCGGACAGCGATCTCGCCGCGGTTGGCGACAAGCACTTTGGAGATCCTCGAGCTGGCGTGACTAGCCACTGCGCCTCCTGTTTGGCAGATCTGAAGCGGACGTGTTTCCGCCTTGGGCTTCTTTAAGAGAGTTTCTTACAACTCCAGGGAAGTCTAAGCGCCGCGCCGTCAGGCCGATCAGGCGGTGCCGGAATTCTGGCCTGACTCGCGCAGCCGCCGCTTGATGCGGGCGAGCATCGCCGACATGCCCCGCAACCGCAGCGGGCTGATCAGCGCGGCCAGGCCCAGGTCGGTGTAGAAATCCTCGGGCACCGCCAGGATGTCGGCGGCGGGTTGCTCGTCGAGTCCGGCCGCGAGGATCGACGCGAACCCGCGCGTGGTGGGCGCCTCGGCGGGGGCGCTGAAGTGCAACCGCACCCGGTCCCGGTCGCTCGCATCGACGTGCAGGAACAGCGGGGTCTGACACTCGGGGACGGGCTCCATGGCCCGCTCCTCGAGTTCGGGCGGCAGGGCTGGCAGGTCGTTGGCGAATTCGAGCAGCAGCGCCAGCTTGTCCTGGCCCTCGACTTCGGCGAAGTCGGACACCACCTCGGCCAGGGGCGCGGGCAGGCTCATCGGACCGGAACGGCCCCCGGCTCTTCGCCGGCGACGATCGGCGTGCGCACGGTGTTGCCCCACTCCGTCCACGATCCGTCGTAGTTGCGCACGCCGGGCTTGCCCAGCAGGTACGTGAGCACGAACCAGGTGTGGCTGGACCGCTCGCCGATGCGGCAGTAGACGACCGTCTTGTCGTCGGGCTCGATGAAGCCGTAGATCTCCTCGAGCTCCTCGCGGCTGCGGAATCGGCCGCTCTCATCGACGGCCTTAGCCCAGGGGATGGACCGGGCGGTGGGGATGTGGCCGCCGCGCAGCACGCCCTCCTCGGGGTATTCGGGCATGTGGGTGCGCTTGCCGGTGTACTCGTCCGGCGAGCGCACGTCGATCAGGGGCTGGCCGCCCAGAATGGCCAGCACGTCGTCCTTGTACGCCCGGATGGGCGCGTCGTTGCGCGTGACGACGGGATAGCCGGAGGAGGTCTTGGTCGGCACGTCCAGGGTGGTCTCCCGGCGCTCGGCCAGCCACAGGTCGCGCCCGCCGTTGAGCAGGCGCACGTCGGAATGGCCGAACAGCGTGAAGACCCACAGCGCGTACGCGGCCCACCAGTTGCTCTTGTCGCCGTAGATCACCACGGTGTCGTCGCGCGAGATCCCTTTGCGGTCCATCAATTCGGCGAACTGCTCGCCGTTGATGTAGTCGCGGACGGTCGGGTCGTTGAGGTCGGTGTGCCAGTCGATCTTGACCGCGCCGGGGATATGGCCGACGTCGTAGAGCAAGACGTCCTCGTCGGATTCGACGATCACCAGGCCGGGGGTGCCCATGT
Source organism: Mycobacterium sp. E3305 (assembly GCF_001666785.1). NCBI lineage: Bacteria > Bacillati > Actinomycetota > Actinomycetes > Mycobacteriales > Mycobacteriaceae > Mycobacterium > Mycobacterium sp. E3305. The sequence goes on from NZ_LZJA01000045.1 coordinate 8,381, forward strand.
TGGCCGACAGCCAGTCGGCGGTGACCAGCCGTTCGGGGTGGGCGTAGTCCGTCAGGGTCGGGCTTGGATCCGGGGGTAATGCCACAACCCGAGCCTACCGTCAGCGCCGCAAGGGCCCCGAGCGCCATTGACTGTCGCGACACATAGACGTCTGCGACGACACGCCGGCGAAGGCCGCCGTGGTTTATGTCTCGCGGTTTCCGTTGCTCACCGTCCACAGCTGCGCCACCGAGAGCCCGACGCGGGCCAGCAACGACCGCAGCAGCGGCAGGCTCACGCCGATCACGTTCGAAGGGTCGCCCTCGATGCCGTCGACGAACCAGCCGCCCAGCCCGTGGAGGGTGAACCCGCCGGCCACCTGCAGGGGCTCGCCTGCGGCGACGTAGGCCCGCAGGTCCGTATCCGTGGGGGCGGCGAAATGCACTGTGGTGCAAGCGGATTCCACTTCACGATGGGTGATCGCGCCGCCGCTCAGGCGCAGCAGGCAGTGCCCGGTATGCAGCAGGCCGGAGCGGCCGGCCATGCGGCGCCACTGGGCCGTCGCGGCGTCGGCCGAGCCGGGCTTGCCGCACAGCTCTCCGTCGAGGTCCAGCATCGAATCACAGCCGAGGACAACGCAATCGGCGGCGACGTCGCCGTCCAGCGCGCCCGCCACCTGTTCGGCCTTGGCCGCCGCCAGCGCGCACACCACCTCGGCCGGGCCGGCGTCGGGTCCCAGGGCGGCGAGGAGGGCGTCCTCGTCCACCCCGGAGACCACGACCAGCGGATCGATGCCGGCCTGGCGCAGCACCTTGCGGCGGCCCGACGAGGCCGAACCGAGGACCAGGCGGGTCAATGCTTCATGTGTGTCATCTGCTGGAAGGTGAGCCGCTGGTAGTTGGACATCGCGAACCGCAGTCGGTCCACCGGCAGGCCCCAGCGCGTGCGCTCGGGCTCGCCGGGCTCGGGGGCGGGGCCGCCCACGACGCCGAGCGCGGTGACCAGCGCGGCCAGCTCCGCGTCGGTCGGTTGACCCTTGAGGACCTGGATATGCGGCTCGTGCGGCCCGTGCGTGGTTTCGGTTGTCTCGGAACCGTTTTCGTCGCTCATCTCGTCGCTCACAGCGGGATGTTCCCGTGCTTCTTGGGCGGCAGGTGCGCGATCTTGCGTTCCAGCAGCCGCAGCGCGGTGCCGATGTAGCCGCGCGTGTGCGACGGCGGGATGACCGCGTCGACGTATCCCCGCTCGGCGGCGACGTACGGATTGACCAGGGTGTCCTCGTACTCCTGCTGCAGCTCCAGCCGCAGGGCGTCGACGTCCTTGCCCTCCTTGGCCGCCTCGGCCAGCTGCTTGCGGTAGACGAAGCCGACGGCCCCGGAGGCGCCCATCACCGCGATCTGCGCGGTCGGCCAGGCGATGTTGACGTCGCAGCCCATGTCCTTGGAGCCCATGACGCAGTACGCGCCGCCGTAGGCCTTGCGGGTGATGACGGTTATCTTCGGAACGGTGGCCTCGCCGTAGGCGAACAGCAGCTTGGCGCCGCGCCGGATGATGCCGTTGTATTCCTGGCCGGTTCCCGGCAGGAAACCCGGGACGTCCACCAGCATGATGATCGGGATGTTGAAGCAGTCGCAGGTGCGCACGAACCGCGCCGCCTTCTCCGAGGCGTTGATGTCCAGGCAGCCGGCGAACTGGGTGGGCTGGTTGGCCACGATGCCGACCGGCCGGCCCTCGATGCGGCCGAACCCGACGACGATGTTGGTGGCGTAGCCGTTCTGGATCTCCAGGAACTCGTCGTCGTCGAGGATGCGGGTGATCACCTCGTGCATGTCGTAGGGCTGGTTGGCCGAGTCCGGGATCAGCGTGTCCAGCTCGAGGTCCTCCTCGGTGAGGTTGTCCTCGATCGCGCCCTCCGGGATGGGCTCGGCGTAGCGCGGTGCGTCGGTGGCGTTGTTCGGCGGCAGGTAGCTCAGCAGGTCCCGCACCCAGTCGAAGGCGTCCTGCTCGCCGGAGGCGACGTAGTGCAGGGTGCCCGACTTGGCCATGTGGGTATGCGCCCCGCCGAGTTCCTCCATCGTGACGTCCTCGCCGGTGACGGTCTTGATGACGTCCGGCCCGGTGATGAACATCTGGCTGGTCTGGTCGACCATCACCACGAAGTCGGTCAGGGCGGGGGAGTAGACGTGCCCGCCGGCGGCCGCGCCCATGATCAGCGAGATCTGCGGGATCACGCCGGAGGCCAGGATGTTGTTCCGGAAGATCTTGCTGTACAGGCCGAGCGAGACGACGCCCTCCTGGATGCGGGCGCCGGCCCCGTCGTTGATGCCGATCAGCGGGCGGCCGGTCTTGATCGCCAGCTCCTGCACCTTGACGATCTTCTCGCCGTACACCTCGCCCAGGCTGCCGCCGAACACCGTGGCGTCCTGGCTGAAGATGCACACGTCGCGGCCGTCGATGGTGCCGTAACCGGTGATCACCCCGTCGCCGAGGGGGCGGTTGTTCTCCAGGCCGAAGTTCTTGCTGCGGTGCCGGGCCAGCGCGTCGAGCTCGACGAACGAGTCCTCGTCGAGCAGGGCGAGGATGCGCTCGCGGGCGGTCAGCTTGCCCTTGGCGTGCACCTTCTCGACGGCCTCTTCGCCCACCGGGTGCAGCGATTCCTCGCGGCGCTTGTGGAGTTCGGCCAGCTTGCCTGCGGTGGTGTGGATGTCGATCGTGTGCTCAGCGGCCGGCTCTGCGGTGTGGTCGGTAACGCTTGTCATGGGATCCGAGCTTAGCGGCGCGCTAGTCTCCGCTGATGGACTGGGCGACCGAATGCGACGTGCTGGTCGCCGGGTCGGGCGGCGGAGGCGTCACCGGCGCCTACACCGCGGCACGCGAGGGCCTGGACGTGATGCTGGTGGAGGCGACGTCGAAATTCGGCGGTACCACCGCCTACTCCGGTGGCGGCGGCGTCTGGTTCCCGTGCAATCCGGTGCTGCTGCGGGCCGGCGTCGACGACACCATCGAGGACGCGCTCACCTACTACCGGGCCGTGGTCGGTGACCGCACCCCGCGCGAGCTGCAGGAGGCGTATGTCCGCGGCGGGGCCCCGCTGATCGAATACCTGGAGGCCGACCCCCACCTGAAGTTCGTGCCCCTGCCCTGGCCCGACTACTACGGCAAGGCGCCGAAGGCGCGGCTGGACGGTCAGCGCCACATCGCCGCGAAGCCCTGGAAGGTGGCCGCCGCCCCCGAACTGCGGGAGGTGATCCGCGGGCCGTTGGACACCGACCGGCTCGGGGCCGAACCACCCTCGGACTACTACCTCGGCGGCCGCGCCCTGATCGCTCGGTTCCTCACGGCGATCGCTCAGTACCCGAACGCGGCGCTACAGCGCGACACCGCCCTGGTCGAGCTCGTCCTTTCCGACGGGGCGGTGACCGGGGCGATCGTGGAGAGCGGCGGCGAGCGGCGGGCCATCCGCACCCGGCTGGGCGTGCTGCTGGCCGCCGGCGGCTTCGAGAACAACGAGGAGATGCGCCGCGAATTCGGGGTGCCCGGCACCGCGCGAGACACCATGGGCGGCCCGGGAAGTCGCGGCCTGGCGCTGCGGGCCGGCATCGCCGCGGGCGCCGACACCGACCTGCTGGACCAGGCGTGGTGGTCACCGGGCATGACCCATCCCGACGGGCGGTCCGCGTTCGCGCTGTGGTTCACCGGCGGCATCTTCGTCAACCAGGACGGCGACCGGTTCGTCAACGAGTCCCAGGCGTACGACCGGGCCGGCCGCGAGATCATCGCGCAACTGCAGGACGGTTCAATCACGTTGCCGTACTGGATGATCTACGACGACTCCGACGGCGAGGTGCCCCCGGTGAAGGCGGCCAACGTGTCCATCGTCGAGACCGGGAAGTACGTCGCCGCCGGCCTGTGGCACACCGCGGACACCTTGGAGGAACTGGCGGACAAGATCGGCGTGCCGGGCGGGCGGCTGGCGGCAACGGTGGCCCGGTTCAACGGTTTTGCCGCCTCGGGCGTCGACGAGGACTTCGGCAGGGGCGACGAGGCTTTCGACCGCGCGTTCTCGGGGGGCGCCTCGCCGCTGGTGCCCATCGAACGCCCGCCGTACCACGCCGCGGCGTTCGGGATCTCCGATCTGGGCACCAAGGGCGGCCTGCGCACCGACGCCGCCGCCCGGGTGCTCGACACGTCCGGTAATCCCATACCGGGCCTCTACGCCGCAGGCAACACGATGGCCGCGCCCAGCGGCACGGCGTATCCCGGCGGTGGCAACCCGATCGGGACCAGCATGCTGTTCAGCCACCTGGCCGTCCTGGACATGCTCGACGTCGTGAGCCGCCGGCGCCGCTGAGTCCTAGGCTGGGTCCAGTGACAGACCGAGACCAGCTCCGGCCACCTTTGGACCAGGCCGCATTACGCGCCGAGCTGATCGGCACCGGGCTGGGCTGGCGCCGGCTCGACGTCGTCGACGAAACCGGTTCCACCAACGCCGACCTGCTGGCCCGCGCCGCGTCCGGGACCGACGTCGCCGGGGCCGTGCTCGTCGCCGAGCACCAGACCGCCGGGCGCGGGCGCCACGGCCGCGGCTGGTCTGCCACCCCGCGGGCCCAGCTCACGATGTCGGTCGCCGTCAGCATCGTCGACGTGCCGACCTCCGGGTGGGGCTGGCTGCCGCTGGCCACCGGGGTGGCGGTGGTGGACACGTTGGCCCCGCTGCTCGACGGCGTTCGGGTGGGGCTCAAGTGGCCCAACGACGTGCTGGCGGGGGACCCCCCGGGCAAACTGGCGGGCATCCTGGCCGAGGTGGCGCGGCCGGTGGTGGTAATCGGCTTGGGGCTCAACGTGTTTGAGGCACCGGCCGATGTCGAGGGGGCCACCTCGCTGGTCGACTTGGGCGTGCCGGCGCCCGACCGGACCCGGCTGGTGTGCGGGCTGTTGAAGGAACTCGGGCGGCGGATCGTGGCCTGGCGCGCCGCGCGCGGGGCCGACTGGGCGCTGGCGGCCGACTACCGGGCGCGCAGCCTGACGGTCGGCGCGCGGGTGCGGGCGCACCTGCCGGGTGGCAAAGAGGTGGTCGGGGACGCGAGCGCGGTCGACGACCAGGGCAGGTTGTGCATCGAAAGTGGGGGACAGACGGTCGTCGTTTCGGCCGGTGACGTGGTGCATCTGCGGTAGCTTCTGGCAGGTGAGCTATCCGGATAACGTCCTGGCCGCCGGCGAGCAGGTGATCATCCACCGCCACCCGCACTGGAAGCGGCTGATCTGGCCGGTCGTCGTCCTTTTGCTGGTGACCGCGATCGCGGCGTTCGGGTCGGGATACCTCAACTCGACGCACTGGAGCCAGCT
>NZ_LZJA01000046.1:0-1098 GCF_001666785.1 Mycobacterium sp. E3305
GCCGAGCACAGCAACCCCAGGTCTGGTCCGCCGTAGGTGACCACCGTGAGGTCCGTGACGTCGGACCGCAACATGGCGCGCACGAACGCCATCGGCTTGCGCCGCGAGCCCCAGCCGCCGATGCCGACCGTCATGCCGCTGCGCAGCTGCGCGACGGCCTCGTCGAGGGTGGTTCTCTTGTCGGTCACTATGCGCCGCTCCTCATCACTTCGTTCTGCATCGTCGCCGGCGGCTAAGGCTTCTCACGCTTCGTGGTACCGGCGAACGCGTCGCGGTGCTCATCGGCGACGCCGGCCAGGTTGAGCTCGAACGTAAAGCCTTGCTCCATGCGGTAACTCGAATTGACGCGCTGCACGTCGATCAGGTTGAGCGCCTCCTTGGCCGCGCGGATGACCCGGGTGTCCTTGGCGGCGATGTCGCGGGCCACCTTCAATGCGGCCTCATCCAGCTCGTCGCGCGGCACCACCTCGTGCACCGAACCGAAATGGTGCAGGGTGGCGGCGTCGACGGTCGCGGCGGTGAAGAACAGCCGCCGCATCATGTGCTGCGGCACCAGCCGCGACAGGTGGGTGGCCGCCCCGAGCGCACCGCGCTCGACCTCCGGCAGCCCGAAGGTGGCGTCCTCGGAGGCCACGATGACGTCAGAGTTGCCGACCAGGCCGATGCCGCCGCCGACGCAGAAGCCGTTCACGGCCGCGACGACGGGCACCGCGCACTCGTAGACCGCCCGGAAGGCGGCGAAGCAACCGCGGTTTGCGTCGATCAGCGCGGTGAATCCCTCGGTGCGCTGCATCTCCTTGATGTCGACCCCGGCGTTGAAGCCGCGGCCCTCCGCCCGCAGGATGACCACGTGGGTCTCGGGGTCTTGGCCGGCGGCCGTGATGGCGTCGGCCAGTTCGAACCAGCCGCGCGACGGGATGGCGTTGACCGGGGGAAAGTCGACGGTGACCGCGACGATGCCCGGTTCGGTGGTGGTGGATGTGATGGGCAAGGCGCCACTTCCTCGTGGGGTAACTACCTAAGCAAGCACTTGCTTGGTACGCTAGCACAGTGACTCGCGCCGAAGCATCCGACGCCGTGAACTTGGGGCTGGCCGGG
>NZ_LZJA01000047.1:0-4555 GCF_001666785.1 Mycobacterium sp. E3305
CCGCAATCCATCAACGAGATGGCGCCCACCACCCCCATCGAAGAACTCCTGACCACCATCTACACCGAAGTCCTCGGCCTCGACCGCATCAGCATCGACGACTCCTTCTTCGACCTCGGCGGGGATTCGTTGTCGGCCATGCGCCTGATCGCCGCCGTCAACGCCGACCTGGACGCCGACGTTTCGGTCCGCACCCTGTTCGAGGCCCCCACCGTCGCCGAGTTGGCGCCCCGCCTCGCCGGAGGCACTCGACGGAAACCGTTGCGACGCAGGGAGCGCCCCGCCAAGATTCCCCTGTCGTTCGCCCAGAACCGCTTGTGGTTCGTCAACCAGTTCGAGGGCGGGGTGGCGACGTACAACATGCCGACCGCCTTCCGGATCACCGGCGAGTTGGACGTCGAGGCGCTGACCGCGGCCCTCGATGACCTGATCGGCCGCCACGAGTCGTTGCGCACCGTCTTCCCGGACGTCGACGGCGTCCCGTACCAGCAGGTGTTGGCGGCCCAGCCGGGGATGTGGCGGCGCGGCGACACCACCGTCGTGCCGCTGGGCGATCAGCAAGAGGTCGCGGGAGAGTTGATCGCGCTCGCGAGCCACCGATTCAATTTGGCGACGGAGATCCCGATTCGCGCGCAGATCTATTCGACGGGACCCGCGGAGCATGTGCTCGCGATTGTGCTGCACCACATCGCCTTTGACGGTTGGTCGCTGGCTCCCATGTTCAGGGACATCGGCGTCGCCTACGCAAGCCGATGCGCGGGGCTCATACCGAACTGGGCTGAACTGCCGGTGCAATACGTGGACTACACGCTGTGGCATCAGGAGCTGCTGGGAGACGAGTCCGACCCGGACAGTGTGATCGCTCGCCAGTTGCGCTATTGGCAAGGCGAATTGGCCGGACTGCCGGAAATCGTGTCGCTGCCCGCGGATCGTGTCCGGCCCCCGGTGCCCAGCTACGGCGGCGGCGAGGTGGATCTGCTGATCGAGCCGGGGGTCTGGGCCGGGATCAAGCAGCTGGCAGCGACGCACAACGCGACGGCCTCGATGGTGTTGCAGGCTGTCATGGCGGTCTTGTTGCACCGGGTCGGCGTGGGTGACGACGTGGTGCTGGGCACACCGATCGCCGGGCGGTCGGATCGTGCGCTCAGCGACCTGGTCGGATTCTTCGTCAACACCTGGGTGTTGCGAGTGGAAGTGGATCCGGCATGCCGGTTCACCGATGTCCTTGCGCGGGTGCGTAATAAAGCCCTGGACGCCTACAGCAATCAGGACGTGCCGTTCGAGCGGTTGGTCGAGCGGCTCAATCCCGCGCGCTCGGCCGCGCACCACCCCTTGTTCCAGGTGCTGATGGTGCTGCAGAACAACGTGCGCCCGGACGCGTTCGCGATCGATGGCGTCGGCGTCGAACAGTGGGCGGTGCCCACCCGCTCGGCGCGCTTCGACCTGGACTTCGAACTGGTGGAGGTGCCCACCGACGACCCGGCCGCTCCACGGGCCGCCGGATCGGTGACATACGCGACGGATCTCTTCGACCGCTCCACCATCGAGCGCCTCGTCGATCGGTTCGGGCGGGTGCTGGACGCGGTGGTCGCGGACCCAGCGGTGGTGGTGGGCGCCATCTCGTTGATGGATTGCGGCGAGCGTGAATTGGTCCAATCGACGTGGGCCGGCACCGGGGTCGATGCACAGGTGGGAGTCGCGCCGCAGTTGCTGGCGGCAGCGGCGGCTGCCGACCCGGACGCGGTGGCGGTGGTCGACGGTGACCGCTCGATGTCGTATCGCGAGCTCGACGAGGCGTCGACACGGTTGGCGCGCGCACTGATAACGGCGGGCGTCGGCGCGGAGCGCGCGGTGGCGGTCGCGATGGATCGGTGTCTGGAACTGGTGGTCACCTGGTGGGCCGTCGTCAAAGCCGGTGGAACCTACGTGCCCGTCGACCGGACTCACCCCGTCGAGCGCATCGCGACAGTGCTGGACACCGCAGACGCGATTTGCGTGTTGACCCGCGACGCCGGCACCGTTGACTGGGCCGGCGGCCGCCGCGTGCTGCGCGTCGACGACTTCGACCTATCCGGGCTGAGCGCTGACCCGATCACCGACGCCGACCGCCTGGCACCCCTGACGGTCAACAGCACCGCCCACGTTATCTTCACGTCCGGATCCACCGGCACCCCAAAGGGAGTCGCGGTCAGCCACGGTGGCCTGCTGGAAATCGCCTCGCTCGGCGAGCTCTTCGGATTGCATGCGGGTACGCGGCTGCTGATGCTCGCCGCGCCCACCTTCGATGTATCGATCGGTGAATTGCTGCTGGCGGTCGGGGCGGGGGCGGCGCTGGTGGTGGCGCCGCCGGAAGCCGTTGCGGGCGAGGCGTTGACGGCATTGCTGCGTGATCAGCGCGTCAACGCTGCGGTCTTGACCCCGTCGGTGCTGTCCTCGCTGGACCCCGGCCGCCTCGACGCGGTCGACACGCTCATCACGACGGGGGAAGCGTGCCCAAGCGAGTTGGCGGCTGCCTGGGCGTCGGAGAGGCGAATGTTCAACGCCTACGGCCCCACCGAGGCCACCATCTGGGCCACCTGCGGCGGACCCTTGGCGCCGGGGCAGCCGGTGGGAATCGGCACCCCCGTCCCGGGCGTGTGCGCTCTCGTGCTGGACACCCGGCTCAGCCTGGCGCCCATCGGCGTCGTCGGCGAACTGTATCTGGGCGGACGTGCCGTCGCGCACGGCTATCTCGGCCGGGCGGAGTTGACCGCGGAACGGTTCATCGCCAACCCCTTTGGGGTTCCCGGGTCACGCCTGTACCGCACGGGCGACCTGGCCCGCTGGACCGCAGCCGGAACGCTGGACTACTTGGGGCGCGCCGACACCCAGGTCAAACTCCGTGGACAACGAATCGAATTGGGGGAGATCGAGAACAGCTTGCTGGCCTGCCCGCACGTCACCATGGCCGCAGCCACGATGCACAACGGCGGGACCGGCGCCAACCTCGTCGCCTACGTGGCCCTCGAGCACGCCGCCACCGCCGACAACGACGACGACGACGACGACGAAATCGTCGCGCAGTGGCAGCACGTCTACGACGACCTCTACGGCGCCGAGGCCGGCACCTCCGGGCTCGGCACCGACTTCCGGGGATGGAACAGCAGCTACTCCGGCGAGCCGATCCCGCTCGCGGAGATGGAGGAATGGCGTTCGCTGACCGTGGACCGGATCATGGCCCTGCGACCGCGGCGGGTACTGGAGATCGGGGTGGGCCTGGGCCTGGTTCTCTCACAAATCGCCCCGCAGTGCGAGCGTTACGTGGCCACCGACATGTCCGCGGCGGCAATCGATTACCTCGCCCGCTCGATGGAACGGCTGGAGCTACCCTGGCGAGACCGCGTCCAGCTGCTGACTCGACCCGCCCACGTGACCGAGGGCCTGCCGCTGGGCTTCTTCGACACCGTGATCCTCAACTCGGTCGTTCAGTACTTCCCCAACGCGGGGTATCTGGCCGACCTCATCGACAGTGTCATGGAACTCCTGTGCCCCGGCGGATCGCTGTTCATCGGCGATGTCCGCAACCACAGCCTGCAGGGCGCATTCCAGACCGCGGTGGCGCTCGCCCGCAGCGGCAACACAGACGCGGCCGAACTTCGTCACCGCATCCAGCGCGCCGTCGTCGGCGAGGCCGAACTCCTGCTCGCCCCAGAGTTTTTCACCGGTTGGGCGGCCGGCCATCCGGCGGTGTCGGCGCTCGACATCCAAGTCAAGCGCGGAGCGGCCGACAACGAACTCACCCGGTACCGCTACGACGTCGTCGTGCACAAGGCGCCCACATCGGTGCATTCCCTGGGCGCCGCCCCGACCTGGGCGTGGGCCGATTGCGCCGGCTTGAACGGGCTGCAGAATCGATTGAACTCCGACCGTCCCGCCGACATCCGAATATGCGGAATCCCGCGCGCCGGCTTGGTCACCGACGTCCAAATCGGACAGGGCCTGGCGGCGGGGCTACCCCTGACCGACGCGCTCGCTGAGGCCACCCGGGTGGAATCGAACGGCACCGCGACACCCGAAGCACTGCACCGCCTCGGCGAAGCCATTGGCTATCGCGTCGCGGTCACGTGGGGCGCTCAACCGGGCACGCTTGATGCCGTCTTCACGGCCGCTGCGGAGGGAAGCATCCCGACCATCAGCGACGTATACCTGCCGAACCGCGATGGTCACGACGAACCCGCCAACGACCCGCGCAACAACACGCGGATCAGCGCCGTCCGACGCCAATTGAGCGCGCGGTTGCCGGATTACATGTTGCCGACGCAGATCATGGTGCTCGACGAGTTCCCGATGACCTCGTCCGGCAAGATCGATCGAAAGGCGCTGCCGGCGCCGGTCTTTGCCGACACGCCCTTCCGCGCACCGCAGACCCCGACCGAAGAGATCCTGGCCGGGATCTACGCCCAAGTGCTCGGGCTGGACCGGGTCGGGGTCGACGAATCGTTCTTCGACCTGGGCGGCGACAGCATCTTGTCGATGCAGGTGGTGTCGCGGGCCCGCGCGGCCGGCAGCTGAGGCC